>NZ_JJNY01000066.1:0-3628 GCF_000690035.1 Pseudoalteromonas sp. S3431 | reverse complement strand
GATTAACTCGTTTTTTATTTGTTTTTATTGATAAATAAACCATAGCTGAGTTCCTATTTTGGTTCTATCGATTACTGTGTTTTTCATTGAATATAAAAAGCTGGTTTAGTGTTGTTTCAATTGGCGTTTTGGAAGAGATTACCGGTGTTTGAGTGGCTTTTATTTAGAGTAAAAAGGCTTCCCCTTCTCAGTGCATTGTGTTTTGCAGCTTTTCTATATTCTGAACAAGACAATACAGTTACCGCAGCGTCAAGTAAGGCATTCACTTTCATTTGACCTCGTAAGGTCAGTTTAGTACCCCTTTATTCCCGTAATATACCGCTTTTTATTTAAAGGAAAGCCGGTTCAATACAGGCTAGTCGTTTGCCATTCTTTAATAAACAGCTATCGTCGTGCGATTGGGCTGTCTATTTTTACTTTCATCTAATCAACATAGCACAGCTTTTTAATGATTCATTATTTATAGCAATACACTCTTCATGCTATTTTTGTTGGCTTTTTTCGCAATAATTAGGATGGGTGTCATCCTAATTATTCTAAACCACGCACGAAAGTACGCACTTTAATAAAGCTGGGTGTTAGCGAACGACTCGCCATAGCCTGTGGTATCACCAGTAAAGGCCCTTGTAGAAGCTCAAAAACAAAAGGAATTAACATTGCGCTAGGCAATGACTATTTAGCGTCAAAAGGTTTAGTGTCATTGAGAGATATTTGGATCGGTATTCATTACGGGAGATGAACCGCCCATTGCGGACCCGCATGATGGGTGTTTTGGGGGCTGGAGGATAGAGACCTCCGGCTACCCGATTAGGCGCTATTTATGTAATCAGGTTTGTTATGATTTCAACTACTTCTTTACCGCCAGAAGTTGCCAAACTAGTAGAGTGTTCTTTAATCCACTCTATACTACTTTTAGATAATGCTTTGATCCCTTTTGATGGTAAATCACGAATTTCTTTATTAATAGTTGCAATAGTATCGTTAACTATATTTTTTTCGGAAGCGACTTTACTCACAGCCTCTATTAATGAATTCAAAGTATTTTGTGAATAATCATAGGTTGAGTTATCCGTAGCTACTTTAAGAACATCTCCATTGTTGATTACAGTACCGTTATCACCAATAACACCTTCATTTACTAAATCACCTCTAATATTAATATTACCTATAGACATAACTCCCCCTGAATTATTTATTGAAATATTTAACACTCGATCAGCTACTTTTTCCTTTAATGCTTCATATTTTTCTGTAAATAGATTTATAGCTTGCTCTGTTTTTTCTTTAGTTAAAACAGAAAACCTAGCATGAGGGAATAACCCCTTAGCCGTCAATTCCTGAAATTCTATTCCAATACTAGGATCCTCTTCATTGATAGCCTGGATTACTTTGCTTAGCAATATAGGGTCAATTGGACTAAAGCCATTTTTGAAATGATAATCTATGGTTGGTAATGTTTTAAATAAATCAACGAATTCACCTAAAGAAAAAGTACGATCACTTGGAACTCTTACATCTCTATTTTCATTAGAGTAAATATACTCACAAATAGCATCATCAATTACCCAACCATCTAACTGATTTTCATATAATGTAACTCCAGTTAAATTAGCTGAACTAAAGTCACTATTAATTAATGTAGCCCTAGATAAATTTGCACCGATTAAAAAGGAATTGTTTAACCTCGCATTTTCAAGCTTTGATTTTCTAAAATTTGAACCATCTAGGAAAGAGTTCCTAAGATCTGCCTGATTTAAAGTTGCAGAATTAAAATCCGAATCATCTAAATGTGCTTTTGATAAATTTGCTGCCCGTAAATTTGCAGCTTGAAATTTAGCACCATTTGCTTTTACCCCTGAAAAATCAGTATTCGGCGCATTTGCGCCTGATAAATTACAATTTATCAGGCTTGCTTTAAATAAATTAGCATTACCTAAAGAAGCACCAGCTAAGTTTGTATTATCTAACTTAGCAAAAGCCATATTAGACTGTCTAATATCAATTTTTCGTAAGTCCCTTCCTCGAAAATCAACTTTCCTAAGATCAACCCTTTTTAATACCGCTTTTTTGCCATCTTTTTCATCAGAGTCTAGCCATATGCTATGAAGTTCCAACATGCGATCCAATTCTTGTTTATCTATATTAGAATATTGCCTGCCTATTTTCTTATCCATGAATTAACTCCAAATTTAAATTTTGAAACAACGACTAGATTAAAGCGCCTAACGAGCCTGTAGATTAACTCGTTTTTTATTTATTTTTATTGATAAACAAACCATAGCTGAGTTCCTATTTTGGTTCAATCGATTACTGTATTTTATGCAGAATATAAAGCGGGAATTTGGTGTTGTTTTAATTGGCGTTTTGGACGGGATTACGGGTACTTGAGTGGCTTTTATTTAGGGTAAAAGCGCTTAACCTTCTTAATGCATCGTGTTTTGCAGCTTTTCTATATTATGAGCAAGGCAATACAGTTACCGCAGCGTCAAGTAAGGCATTCACTTTCGCTTGACCCCGTAAGGTCAATTTATTCATCCCTTTGTTCACTGTAATGTTCCGCTTTTTATTTAAAGGAAAGCCGGTTCAATACAACCAAGTCGTTTGCCATTCTTTAATAAACAGCTATCGTCGTCCGATTGGGCTGTCTGTTTTTACTTTCATCTTATCAACATAGCACAGCTTTTTGTGTGATTCATTATTTATAACAATGCACACTTCATGCTGTTTTTGTTGGCTTTTTCGTAATAATTAGGATGGGTGACATCCTAATTACCAATTCACTTCTGAACCTCCTGTAAAGCTAAATAGAACAATATGTGTGTGCCACTCATTTGCTTGAATATATACGCGAATGTCACAGTTTGACAACCAATCCTTATATTTATCCAACTTCAATGTCCGCTCTTCGCTCCAAGCCGAACTTCGTCAATGTGCCATGAGCGGACATTAGTAACGTTTCAAGATGCGGTTCAGCTTACTGAATCCACATTACTTGAGTTTTTAGCTACGGCTTCGGAGTTTGCTAGACGATAAAAAAACGCAACGTACAACAAATTTAATTCGCGTAGAGCTGTGCGTATAGACTCAACGTGTTTGATGCCTGCACAAGCATCAGATATGTCAACTAGTGCTAGTGCTTCTGTCATCTTGTTATCCAGTTTGACTGCAAGCTAATAACAATTATGATCCTGTAAGGATTGGCAAATAGCAATTGCCTCTGCCAAGACTATTTGTCTACTCTCAAATGTTAATGAGTTATAGTCATCCACAAACTTTTTACTTAAATCGTTTTTAATTTTTTCACTTTTATTTTTGCTTGAAACTACACAACAATAAACATTTAAAGTAGCTGTTACTTTTGCAAACAAGGGGCTGTAAATTTCCTGCAACTTTAATATTGCAGAGCTTTTTGATTTTAAATTTTCTAGCGCAATTACAGATTGCCGTTGAAGTTTGGTAATTTCTAGATCTTTTTCTTTGGTAATCTCAGCAATTCGCTTAGTTTGAATATAAGAAACTAACGTACCCACCAATGCTACCAAATATGGCCCACTAGCTTTTACTAGTCCTATAATATCAATAGATTGTGCTGAATTTTCCATATTTCTTCGGTAATCCCCCCATTTTT
>NZ_JJNY01000065.1:0-3728 GCF_000690035.1 Pseudoalteromonas sp. S3431 | reverse complement strand
ATTGACCTATTGAATTCACCATAACCTCTTTTGTTGCTTTTACGTCATTATTTGAGAAATCATCAAAGTTACTTATCTTTAAATAGGCAATATTTTGAGGCGTTTTTGCTAAGGTAAAATTATCGTGATATTGAAGAGTGGAATAGTTTTTATCAATGTAATTCTTAATGTTTTCCTGAGACTTTTCAATTAATGCGGTATGTAATTCCCAGTAAGTTGAGTATTCAGGGTAATTTACTGAGTGCGCTTTTAATTCATCCCCAAATGACCACTTTCTTGGTGAGTAATGTGAAAGCCTATCAAGTTCTTGATTAAGTAATATGGCATGACCGTCGCGTAATTCTTTAAGAAAGTCATCTATGATACTAAATAGCTCATCTTGCGTAGTTTTTGAGGTTATTCTTTTTTGCCAAAGTTTTCTCTGCTCAACCCAACTAATATTTTTATCTTTTGAAAATGCATAGTGCTCTTCAAAATTATTCATTAGAACGTCAAGAACAATACTGGCATTAAATTCATAGTTTTTGTCTTTTATACTAACAATTTTTTTGGATTGACATTGAGCGGGTAAACTATCTAATTTCGTTAGTTTTAACGGAAATAAACCACCAAAGTTAAGTAAGCGAGTATATTTATTCACTTTTTGTGTTTCTTCGATGAACGAGATTTGTTCAAACTCATCGGTGATAAAGTGGTTTTCCAAACAATGCTTAGTTGTTAAATCAAAAGCTGTTGTTTTATTGTCCACAGTATGAAAAACGTAACCATAACCTTGGGTTTTCCAAGTTGTCTCTGCGGAGATCGCAGAATTAATAGTACAAAGTAGGGTGAGAAGAAATAACAAAATTTCTTTATTCAAAGTTTATTCCTAATAGTGAATCACAGCCAAACTAGGCTAAGCGGAAAATTACTGTTGGCTAAATTAAGTGAGGCTCACCATTTTAAAAATTTGCAATTAATAGCTAAATTTTACTGGTCGTCCACCTCCGGGCGTGTTGTTAGTTATCAAAGTCGAATGACTTAGTAATCATCGGCTGAAAACGCCAACCCCAGATACAAATATCTTTAGCTCTGAAAGTCACTGAGCCTGTTAACTTTTGATTGTCTTTATCTTTTAATACCACAACATAATTAACTAAACCGTATGGCTCAGTTTCATGTAATTGAACATTTGCATCAATAATTTCAGGGTTTTTGAATTTACTTAGATCAGCGAACTTGTTTAGTTGTTCGTAAGCAGCCTCTAAATTTGATAAAGACGTTTTTTCTGCAATATCTGAGCATAAAAGCTCATGGGGTTTTTTAAACTGTTTTTTAGTCAAATATAAATTAACAAACTCATGAGCTTTCGCTTTTGTATTATTAATTGATGACTCAAAGAAGGCTTTCGCATCAAACCCTTCTGCATTTGATTGGAAGCTAAATAAAAACGTTAATAGCAATATACGTGATAATTTCACAATTCTATCCTTGATAGCTAACGAGCCTGTAGATTAACTCGTTCTTTTATTTATTTTTATTGATAAATAGACCATAGCCGAGTTCCTATTTTGGTTCAATTGATTACTGTATTTTTACGCAGAATATAAAGAAGTGTTCGATATTGTTTTAATTGGCGTTTTGGACGGGATTACGGGTGCTTTAGTGGCTTTATTTTAGATTAAAAAGGCTTCCCCTTTTAAATGCATCGTGTTTTGCAGCTTTTCTATATTATGAACGAGGCAATAAAGTTGCCATTGCGTATTAACTTTCGTTTGACCTCGTAAGATCAATTTATTCATGCCTTTGTTGACGGTAATATTGCCGAACACGGGTTCAATACAGCCTAATCGTTTGCAAACACAATAAACTAGAAAACACAATAAACTAGACATCCATCCTAAATTTGCACTTTCTAAGGTGCACAGTTTTATTTTTTAATTAGAGTGGCTGTCTGGTTTAGTTGCCATTGTTAAAATATCGCCAACAACTTCATGGCCTTTAAACTTAACGCCTTTAACTACTTGGCCGTCTTTAACGTCTAAACACGGGATTATGCGTTTTGATAACATGCCAGTGCCTCCTCAACGCTAAATGCGCCATCAAGCAATGATTTACCTAAAATAACGCCGCCCACACCAAGCTCTTTAAGCTTTTTAATGTTATCTAGTGAGCTTACACCCCCTGAGGCTTGCACTTTAATTGTGCTGTTGTGACGAGTTAAATCTTCGTAAAGCTCAAATGATGGGTCCGTCATGGTGCCATCTTTACTGATGTCCGTACATAAAAAATCAATAACACCTAAGCTTACATAAAAATCTACCAGCTCAAGCAAACCAAATTCAGATTCACTTGACCAACCGTGCGTAGCAGGTGCCCAGCCCGTAGCTGTTTTATTTACATCAAGAGAGTACATTAGACTCCCAACCTAATTCTCTTTATTAATAATCGCATAAAGAGAGTTGAACTCTTTACCAAAAAGTAAGTTTACTGGCTAAGTTTTGTAGTTCAATTAAGTTGGCTGTCTAGTTTTCACTTATCAGTAGGCTTCTACGAGCATATGGGTTTTAAAGTAGTTTATCGTTAACCACTTGATGATATGGGAAAACCTTTTCCAATTCTGCATATGACACTTTAAAGCTCGGTTTGTCGTAACCAAGTTTGTTAGAAGAAACGCCTAAAGCTAATAACTTTGGGCGTTTCCGTATACGGTGAAAAGTCCAATACAAACGTTTAAAGTTTCAAGATACTTTTTCTCATCTGAACTGTGCCACTTAGTCATTTGGGCTAGGAAGGTTTTGTCCAAAAACGAGTTTATCGACCATCGGCTTCTCTCTCTTTGCCGAAGTTCGGCTCAGTGCCATGAGCGGACGGTGATAACGCCCACTTATAAGCCATTAACTAAATCAACTGTTTGTTCAATCGCTATATTAACTAAGTTAGGCGAATCAATAGGTATATTGTGGCCCGTTGAATTCGAAACTATATGGATCGAATTAGGGTTATGCCGTATTAATGAAGAGTGGAGCTCTCTCCATATTTCCTTCCCTTGTTCACTGTGACCAATCCACCAATCGCTTTCTCCTAATTTACTGGAGGTGACAATAACAGTTGGTATTTTAGTAATAGAGCCTTTATCCTTTAATTGCTCATTTTGATATATTTTTTGCAAAACTTGCCACTCTTGGCTTTGAGCCAAAAGCGAATTTAGCCTTTTATTATCTCTCACCGCCCAGGCTTTATTTAACTGAATTAGCTTTTTCGAAAACTGCTCGTGACTTGGATCTAGTAACACTAAGCCTATCACTTGCTCCGGATAAGAAATAGCATATTCACGAACATGAATACCTCCAAATGAGTGCCCCATTAATATAATATTTCTATCAATATTTAATAGCTTTAGTAGAGCGTGTAGGCGCTTATTAGATTCCGGAATAGAAGCATCAATAGTTGGTGTTGAGCAGCCATTGCCAGCACGGGAATAAATAATAACTCGATATTTAAGCATTTTTAATTTAGCTAATAGTGGCTTCCAATAATTAACCCCCATCCCTACGCCCGACTCAATAATGATATTAATATCTCCAGCACCTATATCAATATATTCAAGCTGCATATTTTCAATCGTAGCAGAACTGACTTTAGACTCGGCAAGGACAGTGAAATGAGTTAAAAGAATACTTATAAAAAATAAAAAAATAGAAGGCTTCAATGATATATCCTAAGCTTATAGACATAATGACTCCCAC
>NZ_JJNY01000064.1:0-23908 GCF_000690035.1 Pseudoalteromonas sp. S3431 | reverse complement strand
AGCTTGCTGACGCGACGAGCGAAGCTCGTAAATAAAGTATCAGTTATATCGGTGGTAAGTAATTAGAAGCTGTCGCTTCTCACGCGAGCAAGCTCAGCGTCTACAGAGGATAAATAAGCTCGGAGTTTAGATTTAAAGATTGGGTTGGTTTTACTTGTAGGCGTGCAGCTTGCTGACGCGACGAGCGAAGCTCGTAAATAAAGTATCAGTTATATCGGGGGTAAGTAATTAGAAGCTGTCACTTCTCACGCGAGCAAGCTCTGCGGCTACAACGAATAAATAAGCTCGGAGTTTAGATTTAAAGATTAGGGATGGCTTTACTTGTAGGCGTGCAGCTTGCTGACGCGACGAGCGAAGCTCGTAAATAAAGTATCAGTTATATCGGTGGTAAGTGATTAGAAGCTGGCGCTTCTCACGCGAGCAAGCTCTGCGGCTACAGGAGTGGTAGTTTACACTTCACTTTATTTTAGGCACAAAAAAACCGACTTAATGTCGGCTTGTTATGAAAGTGGTGGGCGCAGGAGGATTCGAACCTCCGACCGCTCGGTTCGTAGCCGAGTACTCTATCCAGCTGAGCTATGCACCCACTTTCATAGATTGCTTATTTAAACTCTAAGCAGAGCGTATAAATTCAGGCATAAAAAAACCGATTTCCATCGGTTTATTTTTCTTACACTTAAAAGCGTATGAAAACATGAAAGTGGTGGGCGCAGGAGGATTCGAACCTCCGACCGCTCGGTTCGTAGCCGAGTACTCTATCCAGCTGAGCTATGCACCCACTTTCATTTTTACTATTACTTATTTTGACTCTAAGTGAGAGTTTAGCTTATTTATACTCTAAGCAGAGTCTATAAAGTGGTGGGCGCAGGAGGATTCGAACCTCCGACCGCTCGGTTCGTAGCCGAGTACTCTATCCAGCTGAGCTATGCACCCACTTTATAGTTTACTTATTTTAACTCTAAGTAGAGCTTTCGCTTATTTAGACTCTAAGCAGAGTTATTAAAGTATGGTGGGCGCAGGACGTATCTTCTAAGAATGAACCTCCGACCGTTTGGTTATAAAGCCAAACACTTTAATTGCTTATTTAGACTCTAAGCAGAGTTATTAAAGTATGGTGGGCGCAGGAGGATTCGAACCTCCGACCGCTCGGTTCGTAGCCGAGTACTCTATCCAGCTGAGCTATGCACCCATACTTTAAAACTTTACAAAACACGCCATTAAAAGAAATGGTGGAGAGGGAGGGATTCGAACCCTCGATAGAGCTACAAACTCTATACTCCCTTAGCAGGGGAGCTCCTTCGGCCACTCGGACACCTCTCCGTCTTGTGGGGCGTATAATAAAGATTTCAGAAAATATGTCAAACACTTTTCTACCAAAAACGACTATATGGTTATAGATTGCACATATGCTTGGTTTTAAAGTGTAATTAGTTTGAAAATTAAGCGGCTTATGAGTCTTCAGAGTGAGGATTAATACCTTCAACTGGTACTAACTCATCTGTTAGGTTTGCAAGGTACTGCTCTTGATACCCCAATTGCTGAAACTCAGCAATACAGGCTCTATAGTAAGCTTGTCGTTCTTGCTCTGTCGTACAGAGTTCTGACGACTCTTCAACGCGTTTATTTTTCATTTTATTATTCTATAAGTCCGTTTGATTATTCTTAGTTAAAGCGTACAACCTAGGCCGCTTAAATTTTCGCCATAGTGTAGCTAAAAAAGTTACATAAATACAACGAAATGTTTAAAAAACAGTCATAATAAAAAGTTATAATACTAACCAAATTTGTTTAAAAGAATCAAAACAAACAATATCAAATACTTAAGTTTATAAAAACAGCGCCACCCTAATCAAAAAAATTAACAAATTACATCTTTTTATTTACGAAGTACCTTGTTAAAAGCATACCTTTATTGTCTAGGCTTTAAACACAAAAACGCCGCGATTAGGCGGCGTTTATTAACTTACTTTGTTTTACTCAAAGCTTAGTCAGCTTGTGGACGCATATGCG
The DNA here is from genome assembly GCF_000690035.1 of Pseudoalteromonas sp. S3431. Lineage (NCBI taxonomy): Bacteria > Pseudomonadati > Pseudomonadota > Gammaproteobacteria > Alteromonadales > Pseudoalteromonadaceae > Pseudoalteromonas > Pseudoalteromonas sp. S3431. Next base: position 21,898 of record NZ_JJNY01000064.1, on the reverse strand, counting down.
GGAACAAAATAACGTCTTTAATTGTAGATGAGTCAGTAAATAACATTACTAAACGGTCAATACCAATACCTTCACCAGCCGTTGGCGGTAAGCCGTACTCTAGTGCGCGTATGTAGTCTTCGTCGTAGTGCATTGCTTCATCATCGCCTGCGTCTTTCTCTTCAACTTGACGAGTAAAGCGCTCAGCTTGGTCTTGTGCATCATTAAGCTCAGAGAAACCATTTGCAAGTTCACGACCGCCAACAAAAAACTCAAAACGGTCTGTAACAAATGAGTTTTCGTCGTTACGACGCGCAAGTGGTGATACTTCCCACGGGTAGCCAGTAATAAACGTAGGTTGAATAAGCATGTGCTCTGCTGTTTCTTCAAATATTTCACACAAAAACTTACCTGGGCCCCAAACACAGTTTTCAGGAATTTTAACGTGCACTTGTTTAGCGTACGCTTTTAATTCGTCAAAGTGGTTTTCTGGGTCATTAAATACCGCAGCATCAAACTCAGGGTTATATTTTAAGATAGCGTCTGCCATGCTTAAACGTGTAAACGGTTGGCCAAAGTCATACTCAACTGAGTCAGTTACTTCGCCGTTTTCGTCTTTCGTTGTATTTATAACAATTGGGCTACCCAATACGTTAGTTGCAACTGTACGTAGCATGTCCTCGGTGATGTTCATCAGGTCGATGTAATCAGCGTATGCTTGGTAAAATTCAATCATTGTGAATTCTGGATTGTGACGTGTAGATAACCCTTCGTTACGGAAGTTACGGTTAATTTCAAATACACGGTCAAAGCCACCTACCACTAAGCGCTTTAAGTAAAGCTCTGGCGCTATACGTAAGTACATGTCGATATCAAGCGCGTTATGGTGAGTTACAAACGGACGCGCAGATGCACCACCAGGTATAACCTGTAGCATTGGAGTTTCTACTTCCATAAAGTCACGCTCTGCTAAAAAGCGACGAATGCCTTCAACTACTTGTGAACGAATGCGGAATGTTTCGCGCGTTGCTTCGTTAGTAATTAAATCAACGTAACGTTGGCGGTACTTTGTTTCTTGATCTGATAAGCCATGGAATTTTTCAGGTAACGGACGAAGTGACTTAGTTAGTAATTGATACTCAGTCATTTCTACGTATAAATCGCCTTTACCCGATTTATTTAACGCGCCTTTAACACCAATAATATCGCCAGTGTCTAGCTGACCATATTTTTCTTTAAGATCTTTTTGAACATCTTTAGATGCATACGCTTGTACGCGACCTTTCATGTCTTGAATTACAAAAAACGGTCCACGCTTTGCTAAAATACGTCCAGCAATAGACACAACTTCTTGTAGTTCAACTAATTCTTCTTTGCTCTTATCACCAAACTGGGCTTGCAAATCAGCCGTGTAATGCTCACGACGGAATTGGTTTGGATGACCGTTGGCTGGGCAATTTTCGCGTATCGCGTCTAACTTGCCGCGACGCTCAGCGATTAACTTGTTTTCGTCTTGGATTTTATCAGTCATTTTTTAGCTCTTTATTAGCTTGGTGGTTATAGGCCAGATTTAAGGCTGGCTTCAATAAATTTATCTAAGTTACCGTCAAGTACCGATTGGGTATTGCGGTTTTCAACGCCGGTACGTAAATCTTTAATGCGTGCGTCATCAAGTACGTATGAACGTATTTGGCTACCCCAACCTATATCAGATTTAGCATCTTCTTGCGTTTGTTTTTCAGCATTTTGCTGCTGTAGCTCAAGCTCAAATAATTTAGCTTTTAATTGCTTCATCGCTTGGGCTTTATTTTTATGCTGTGAACGCTCGTTTTGACACTGCACTACGGTATTTGTTGGTACGTGAGTAATACGAACTGCCGATTCGGTGGTGTTAACATGCTGACCACCCGCGCCCGATGCACGGTAAACGTCTATACGTAGATCTGACGGATTAATATCAATTTCAATATTATCGTCAATCTCTGGGTATACAAACGCAGAAGCAAACGAAGTATGACGACGACCACTTGAGTCAAATGGGCTTTTACGTACTAAACGGTGAACGCCTGTTTCTGTACGTAACCAACCGTAAGCGTATTCGCCAACAAAGCGAACTGTTGCACCTTTAATACCAGCAACATCACCGTCGGTTGCTTCAACTAGCTCAACTTTAAAGCCTTTAGCCTCGCCCCAACGTAAGTACATACGAAGTAGAATGTTACACCAGTCTTGTGCTTCAGTACCGCCAGAACCCGATTGTAAATCAAGGTACGCATCGTTTGAGTCATGAGGACCTGAAAACATACGACGAAACTCTAAGCCTTCTAACTGCGCATTCAAATCAGCGAGTTCGCTTTGTGCTTCATCAAAGGTATCTTGATCTTCAGCTTCTACTGCAAGTTCAAGTAAACCTTCAACGTCATCAGTACCGGCTACAAGGTTGTCGATTGTTTCAACAACGGCTTCTAATGCTGATTTTTCACGGCCAAGCGCTTGTGCGCGTTCAGGCTCATTCCATACGGCTGAATCTTCAAGTTCGGCGTTAACTTCTTCTAAGCGTTCTTGTTTAAGAGCGTAGTCAAAGGTACCCCCGAAGCAATTCAGTACGTTCGCGAATTTCCTTGATTTGGTTAATCACAGGATTCACTTCAAACATGGTCATTACTCCAAAATGGCTAGGTAATTGCGCCCCTTTACATGGGATTTTCGCAATAAATTATCGTCAAATGATAAAAACGCCCGATTTTAACAAAAAACCGCGCGCTTTATTAGCCTTTTATGCATGCTTTGTGCATATTTTTTAGTACACTTTTTCAAGTTCTCTGGCTATTAATTGCAGTGTAAATTTACCTCTAAACTCATTTATATCGAGTTGGTACGCTACTTTTACAAACTTCGCTTCTGTGTCTGGCCATTCTTTTACATCAATACCAAAGGCAATGGCGTCTACTAATCGCCCTGATTGATGCTTTAAAACGAGCTTTAAATGCTTTTCGCCGACTATGCGCTGCTGTATTACTTCAAAGGTGTGCTCAAACACTGGCTCAGGAAATTGCTGCCCCCACGGGCCCGATTGCTTTAATAGTTGAGCAAACTCCATAGTAAAGCAGTCGTTTGGCAGCTCACCGTCAGTAAATACAATGCAGCGCTTACTTTCTTCACTCAGTTGCGCGCTAACTGCGGCATCAAACGCTTTTTTAAAGTCGTTAAAGTGCTGCTCGTTAATACTTAAACCAGCGGCCATTGCGTGGCCACCAAATTTATTAATTAAGTGTGGGTCGGCTGTATTGAGTCCTTCGAGTAAATCGCGCATGTGTAGCCCTTCAATAGAGCGGCACGAGCCTTTAATTTCACCGTTTTCGCCACCAGCAAATATAACGGTTGGACGGTGGTATTTTTCTTTTAAGCGACCAGCCAAAATTCCAATAACACCTTGATGCCAATCGTCTTGAAACAAACAAATTGCATCAGGAATGTTATCGTCGCTAAATGCGAGCCTATCAAGCACGGCTTGTGCCTCCACTTGCATGCCTTGTTCTATTTCGCGCCTTGCAAAGTTTAAGCTATCGAGCTCGCTCGCTATACTGCGCGCTTGGTTTATATCGGTGCTGAGCAAGCACGCTATACCCAAACTCATGTCGTCTAATCGCCCTGCTGCATTTAAACGAGGCGCAAGTGAAAAGCCAAAGTCGCTTGCGCTTAAGCGCGCTGCATTGCGGTTAGCCACTTCAATAAGCGCGGTGATGCCTGGGCGTGTTTTACCACTGCGAATACGTGCTAAACCTTGATGTACTAAGGTGCGGTTATTTGCATCAAGTGCGACAACATCAGCAACCGTACCAAGCGCTACAATGTCGAGCAAGTTAGCTAAATTAGGCGGCGGTTGCTGCTCAAAATAACCAAGGTCTCGCATTACGCTTCTCAGTGCTATCAGTAAGTAAAAAGCAACACCAACGCCTGCTATAGATTTAGACGGGAAGTTACATTCGTGCCTATTTGGATTTACTATTGCATCGGCATTTGGCAGCTGCTCACCTTGTAAATGGTGATCTGTTACCAGCACTTTTATGCCAACCGCTTTTAAAATATTAATACCGGCAATACACGATATGCCGTTATCTACGGTGATCACTAAATCAGGCTTAATTTGTACTATTTGCTCTGCAAGTGCGGGGCTCAAGCCATAACCCAAGCTAAACCGGTCCGGAATTAAGTAATCTAAATGCTTAAAACCAAACATTTCAAGGCCTTGCATTAAAGTGGCCGTACTCGTTGCGCCATCAGCATCAAAATCGCCGACTATTAATATTTGGCTTTGCGCTTTTAATGCTTCAATTAATAAATCGCTGGCTTTGTCGATGTCTTTGAACAATTTAAAGTCGTGAAGCGTAGCTACGCTGTTATTTAGCTCTTCGGCATTGAATACATTGCGGTTAGCATAAATTTGTTTAATTACAGGGTGTAAATTACTCGGTAAATGCGAGTCGTCAACGTTTTCACGCGCAATGATTAGTTTTTTCATGCAGAGTTTTAACTTATTGAGTCGTACTAAAAAGACAAAAAAAGGCCATTAAGGCCTTTTTATTAACTATAAAACGTATTACGACGCTTTGTTAGCATCTAATGCTGCTTTTAATGCTGCTGCAGGCTGGTAACCTGGGATCATAGTACCATCTTCTAAAACAATAGCCGGCGTGCCGCTAATACCAAAGCTTTGACCTAGCTGGTAATGCTCAGCAACTGGTGCATTACACCCTGCAATTACTTTAGTGTCTGCGCCCGACTTAGCCTCAGTCAGTGCTTCTTGCTGATCTTTAGCACACCACACATTCATTAAATCAGCATAACCAGAACCTTGTAGCCCACCACGCGGAAATGCAAGATACTTAACGGTAATACCTTCATCGAGTAAATCATCTAGCTCACGGTGCAACTTACGACAGTAGCCACAGCTAATATCAGTAAATACGGTAATGCTGTGCTTTTCGTTTGGTGCTTTATACACAATCATCGAATCTTCGTATTCTTTAATGCCTTCAACGCGCACGCCGTTTAATGCTTGCTCAGTTAGGTTATTACGATTATTCAAATCGATTAACGTACCTTGCATTAAAAATTGACCATCTGGACTTGCGTAAAGCACGCCTTTGTTGGTAATAAGCTCTTTTAACCCTGCAACTGGACTTGGGTTAATTTGCTTAACCGTTACGCCTAAAGTCGCAAATTTAGTCACTATAGGATCATTAGCATCAGGAGCTACAGCAACGCCATTTGCAAATGCACTAATACTTGTGCACAACATGGCACCTGCTAACATTAATTTTTTCATAATTTTCTCTATTCCAAAAGTACTTATAAATTGACCGGCTTAGTGCTATTTAATTTCAAATTAAGCACGCGGGTGATGCTGCGCATGCACCGATTTTAAACGTTCATTAGCAACATGGGTATAAATTTGTGTGGTTGATAAATCACTGTGGCCCAACATCATTTGTACCACACGTAAATCTGCCCCATGGTTTAATAAATGCGTAGCAAAAGCATGGCGCATTGTATGGGGCGATATTGGAGACTCAACTGCTGCCAAAATAGCATAGTGTTTAATTCTATGCCAAAAGGTTTGTCTCGTCATGCCAACACCGCGCTTAGACGGAAACACAAAATCGGTGGCATGTTTTATCATTTGCGCACGCCCGACCTTTAAAAATTGCTCAAGCCAGTACATGGCTTCCTCGCCAAGTGGCACTAAGCGCTCTTTATTACCTTTACCTTTTACAAACACCACAGCTTGGCGCAAATTAATTTGCTCCATACGCAACCCAACAAGCTCACTTACACGCAAACCCGTTGCATAAAGTAGTTCAAGCATCGCTTTATCGCGCAGTCCCATCGCTTCTTCTGTATTGGGCGCATTTAACAATGCCTCAACTTCAGCTTCTGAGAGTGTTTTAGGTAACGACTGCCCTGCTTTTGGTTGAGCAATATTTAGCATGGGCGAATCACTAATTATTTTTTCGCGCACAAAGTACTGATAAAAACGCTTTAGCGCACTAATACTACGTGCCGTACTACGTGGTTTTAATCCTAAATCAACTCTGTGAGCTAAGTAACCCTCTATATCAAGCCCGGTTACCGTCATTAAGTTTTCGCCCTTTAAAAATAGGCAAAACTTATCTAAATCGCTGCGATAAGCACTTAATGTGTTTTCGCTTACGCCTTGCTCTAAGTACAGGCTATCTAAAAAGGTTTCTAGGTAGTCGCTATTACTGCTCATACTGCTGTCATTTTCAAAAGAATCGTCAGATAGCGTTGTCACATTATGCTCTCATGCTTTGCTAAGGTATCAATTAAAAATACCTTACGGTAAACTTGAGCCTATCATATCAGGCAATTACACAGTGATAAATACGATGCAAATTGGTTTATTTTTTGGTTCTACTACGTGCTACACCGAAATGGCAGCAGAAAAGATTCGCGACATTATTGGTGCCGATATAGTTACCCTGCACAATATTAAAGACGAGCCACTAAAAAATGCGCAGCAGTACGACTTTATCATCTTTGGTATTTCAACATGGGATTTTGGTGAAATACAAGAAGACTGGGAGTCAAAATGGGACGACATAGCCGACGTAAACCTAACCGGTAAAACCATTGCTTTATTTGGCATGGGCGATCAGCAAGGTTACGGGCAGTGGTTTCAAGATGCGCTAGGGATGCTGCACGACGAAATAAATACGCAAACATTTACCCAACTTGGTTTTTGGTCCAACGACAGTAGTTACGAGTTTGAAGCTTCAAAAGCGCTAACTCCCGATGGTAAACAATTTGTAGGGCTCGCACTGGACGAAGACAGCCAATACGAGCTAAGTGATGAGCGTATTGCGACTTGGGTTGAACAAGTAATGACTGAATACGGCGAAACGCTTTAATTAAAATTGCGTAGCCATTATTGCTACGCTACAAAGTAATTACTCAACCCTTAGCCAATATTGGTTACGGAAAAAAAAGCCAATGTAACCACGTACTTCAAGTTTTTGACCTTCATCTTGCACTGTGAGCTGTAAGGTGTAGGTTTTACCATTTGTTGGGTCAAGTATTTCGCCATCTCCCCAAACGTCATCACCCTCAGCTTTTACATCAGTAATAATAGTCATTCCTAAAATAGGCTGATCTTTTAGCTCATCATCACATTTATTGCATATATCATTTTGTTTTGTAGGGTCTAGAATAGTTTCAACTTTACCGCTTAAAGTACCGTTGGTTTGGGTAATACGTACATACGACTTAGCTTGGTTTGTATCCTCGTCAATCGTTTTCCAAAGCCCAACTGGGGTCATGGCTGCCAGTGCACTTTGGCTTGCCAAAACAACCGCAGAGAATGTACTTAGTAGTATTATTTTATTTAATTTTTTCATTGTGTTGTCTTAATTCAATGTAACTAATGAGTGAATCATAACAGGTGATTTATAAACACACTATGAAAGAACAGTACCTAAAAAACCTAAACTAATAATCATTAGCTTAGGCTTAGGTTCAAATATAGGCTTTTTATTTATTTTTTAAAAACTACGAATGGCTACACTTGAGTTATTAAACTCAAATTTATTAATTTTTCCGCATTGCGCCATATGATTAGTGCTTGTATAAGGAGTATTGTTTTGAGCAATAGCAGTCTCCCATCCTTGGCCGTTTTTAATGAATGCTTTTAGTTCAAACCATCCATTAACCGCTTTACTGCAATCCATATCTACATCAAGCATCCAATAGTGTTCGCCCCATATATTTAAAGATGTCACACCAAAACCATCTGTGTTTACCGTTTTTTCAGCGCCCCAACCTGCTGGCCAAACATTCGCTGTCCAGTCGGTCGCAGAACCTTCTGCTTCGCTACTTTGCCCATTTTCTATGCCATACCAATCAAGGTAGTTATCATTTGCTTTCCAAGGGCTTGTTGTCACGTTTTTTAAATTATTATGACGAATAGGCATTGCACACTCAAAATTACTTGTTTGGCAATTTCGACCCAGATTTGCGTTTGCATAAGCGTGATCTACACCACCGCGCAAAAACATATCTTGTCCACTTTGCGTTTGTGCATTAATAAAAATAACCGTGCGTTGCCAGTCACTCCCTGTATTTGGCACAGAGCTTGTATTTAACTTGGCATTTTTATGAATTGCCATTGCATCCCAAGCACCAATATTGAGATTAATAGTACCGTCGGAATTAACCGTTATAACCTCGCCACTACAACTTTTAGCATCAGCCGACAACTCGCCTTTTAGCACATTACAGTATTGCCCAGGCGCCATGTCTGTTTGCACCGTTGCAATGAGTGCTGAGTCTTCTTTGTTAATAGCCATATGACCCGAGCTACCTCGACCAAATGATATTTGATTATTCGTGTTATCCCACCAATTTGTTACTGCCCAATTGTCGGCGGTGTTATTTCTAAAATCGACCCCGCCTGCAATATATGACCAGCGATGCTCACACTTCCAATTACTAGCAAAACACTCTAAGTTACCATTATTATGTACAGGTACGTTTGGCCCACCAGCATCTGTATCACCATGAAAATCATAACTCGACATTACTTTTGGATAACCGTACGGATAAGCCAACATAAATACATTGGCTAAGTCATATAAGCGGCCATCCTCAAAGGTAATTACATTACCAGCGCCGCCATGACCACGTTGATTATCGTGATTATCTACAAAAACCACCGCAGAAGAGCTAGGCATAAAGCCCCACCCTTCGCCAAAATTACTCAGCCATGCAAGCGAGCCGTTTCTAAAAGTATTACCAAGCTCAGTGCTATATTTAAATTCAGTTACTAAACCAGTGCTTAAATATTCAGAGGCGCCAACAGCCTCTCCACCTTGATCAATCACTTCTTGAAAAACCACTGGCGAGCCATTTACTTTGGCCATTAAACTTTGGATATCGCTTGCGGCAACATGTTTAGAAGCATCAAAACGAAAGCCTTTTACGCCAATAGCTTGTAAGTCGTTAATATATGCTGCAATGGTATTTTGCACATAGTTTGAAGCGGTATCTAAATCGGCAAGTCCAACGAGTTCACAATTTTGTACTCGGTAGCGATCGTTGCCATAATCAGAGCTATTAATGGTACAACTTTCATGAAAATCTTGTGGGCTATAAATAGGAAAGCTTTTATTACCAAAACTATTACCCGCTGTGCCTGTGCCACTTCCTGCTGCCATATGGTTAATAAGCGTATCGACGTAAATATCAACCCCAGCTGCACTACAACGATTTACCATATCAATAAACTGTGCACGGTTACCGCCACGACTTTGCAGTTCATAACTTACAGGCTGATAGCGTGTCCACCATTGACTGCCTGTGATGTGTTCATTTGGGGGAGAAACCTGTACTGCAGCATAGCCTTTTGGTCCTAAATACTGTTCACATTCTTGTGCTACATCTTGCCAATTCCATTCAAACAAATGCACAAATGTGGTGGGCGTAGCTGTGGCAATACTCGGTAAGAGCAACCCTAGACTTAAACCTGCGGTGGTGATTATTTTATTGAGTTTCATAGTGTGTGATCCAATTGTTGAGCGAGCAAAACAACTACTCGATGTTATTTACAAGTGGTTAACACTAGGCTTATAGTCGATGAAATAAAAACTGAATACGTATGCATAACGGGTAAACTATCCTTTATTACTAAATAACCTTCATTACAAAGTAACTTACATTTTTAAATAAAATGTTTTGCACAGAGCTATATAATCAGCAGTGTAGGTATTATCTAAGTTTCTAATACACAGGGTTGATGATTCTATATCGCTTTTTACGTAGCTAAATGCCATTAAACTGCGGCTAATATCTTTATTGGGCGTGGCTTTTACTTGGCAATGAGTATTTAAATAAAGCCCATTTTGAGTAGCAAGCTCAATAAATAATGCGCCTTCAACGCTTGGGAGTATTAAGTTAAAGCGAGAGCGACTATGGCTTAGACGTTTAAACGCATTTATTAACTCTTCAAAACTTAAGCCGTCGGTATGGCGCGCGGTATTACGCGCAGTATTCTCGCCTTTTAAACTGTGATTAAAATACGGCGGATTAGAAATAACCACGTCAAATTTAACTTCACTACTAAAGCTTTGAATAGTTTGGTGCTTAATACTTATTGTTGGCCACGGGCTATTAGCTATATTGTGTAATGCTTGGGTATGGGCGCTTTCGTCAATTTCTACCGCAGTTATATCAAGCTCATTACTGCGCTGCTTACACATTAATGCTAGTAAGCCGGTGCCTGTGCCTATATCAAGTAATGACTTTGCACCACTTAAATTAGCCCATGCGCCAAGCAAAATGCCATCGGTAGAAACTTTCATTGCACAGTGGTCGTGTTCAACTTTAAATTGTTTAAATACAAAACCAGACATTTTTTCACCTTTTCATTCACCAAGCGCAGCATAGCGCGTATAATCAGGGTAATTGTCCCTTATTTTAGACACTCTATGCAATTTTCTGAATTTGATCTTGATAACAAGCTACTCGATGCCATTAATAAAATGGGCTACGAGACGCCAACCAGCATTCAACAACAAGCTATTCCTGAAGCACTACAGGGGCGCGATATTTTAGCATCTGCGCCTACTGGTACAGGTAAAACAGCGGCATTTTTAATTCCGGCTATTCAGTACTTACTGGATTTCCCACGTCGTGACCCTGGTTTTGCGCGCGTCCTCGTTATGACCCCGACTCGTGAGTTGGCTTATCAAATTCATGAACAATGTGAACTGCTAGCTAAACGCACACACCTAAAAATTGGTGTAGTAACAGGCGGTATTAACTACGGCACGCATAAAGAAATTTTCGAAAAAAATAACGATATTTTAATCGCCACACCAGGTCGATTAATGGAATACCTAGAAACCGAAAACTTTCATGCTGAACATGTAGAAATGCTTATTATTGATGAAGCAGATCGCATGTTAGATATGGGTTTCAAAAAAGAAATGAGCCGTATTTGTGACGAAGCTAAAAATCGTCGCCAATGTTTTTTATTCTCAGCAACACTTGAAGGTGACAGCGTAGAAAGGTTTGCTGAAAAAACATTAAACGACCCAGCTCTATTAGAAGCCGAATCGTCACGTAAAGAAAAAGCAAAAATTCATCAGTGGGTACATTTAGCCGACGATTACCATCATAAGCTTGAATTGTTAGTTAACACGCTAAAAAATCCTGACGTGACTAAAGCAATTGTGTTTGTTAAAACTCGCGAACGCTTAGAAACATTGATTGGTGAACTTACAACTAATGATGTAAAAGCAGCGTGGTTACGCGGCGAAATGCCACAAGACAAACGTATGAAAGCCATGGAAAACTTCCACAGTGGTAAAACAAGCATATTAGTTGCTACCGACGTAGCTGCACGTGGTATTGACGTATCTGACATCAGTCACGTTATTAACTTTGATATGCCGCGCACTGCCGACGTATATGTACACCGTATTGGTCGTACTGGCCGTGCTGGTAAAAAAGGCATAGCAATATCACTAGTTGAAGCACACGATATTGGTATTTTGTATAAAGTAGAGCGCTACGTTGAGCAAAAACTAAAACGTCGTGTAATTAGAGGTGTTGAGCCACAGCATAAAGAAGCTAAGCCACCGGCTAAAAAGCGTAAAGATCCAGTAAAAATGAAAGCCAAGAAAAAGGCCAAGGTTAAAAAGAAAAAGTAACCTAACATATTTTTATTCTAAGCCGACTTTTGTCGGCTTTTTTAATGCAAGCCTTACAGGCTCTAGTGTTTGTACCTGTTACATATGTAACCCAAGCATGTAACTCATACTCATTTAAATGTAATTTTTGCCCACCTTAATTCCCACTTAATAAAATCACCTTATATTTCATAGTGTTAATATTGGCACCGAAATTGTAACTACAAAGATAACCTAGCCGATGGAATTTCCATTTTGTGGCTGCACTATTCACCGTAATGTAAGGATTAAGTTATGAACCGCTTCAAGTTAACTATCGCTTTAGTATCATTTTGTTGTTTATTTTTATTAGCTTGCGCTACAAAGGTAAGTGCAGCAACCAACATGGCAGTAGTAAGCAGTGTAGCCACTCAACCTAACCTACAACAAACTATCACCAACACCCTACGAACTAACCCTAACCTTGCGTTAAGTGATATTCGTGTGCAGGTAAAAAATGGTGAAGTAGATTTGTACGGTGAAGCACAAACTGGTTTTCAGCGCGCACTAGCTCAAAAATTTCTAGAAAATATAGATGGGGTTAAAATCATTCGTAACAAAATTAGCGTTATTTAATACGCACCACAAAACCTATTTGTATAACTAATTCATAAGCGCGGCTTGTTACTCCAACACAAGCTGCGCTTTTTTATATTCTGTTTTAAGGCAAATTTTGCAGCTGTGAAGAAGATAAAATAAAGCCTAAGCAATACGATTATTCCTCCCCCTAAAACGATAGCTCACACTTATACTTAAGAAGATAGATTTAGAATTGACGCTAGCGTGTTTGTCTTTGCTCTTTTAACCCTTAAGTTAACCCAATTGATACTGAAAAAGCTTACACAGATTCTTTAGCCGACCTAACGGGCTTAAAAAGGATGATTTATTTAGTTATTGAAATAGATGAGAGCGTTATTTCAGAGTGTGCGGCAAGGCAGTAAAAAAATCGTTGGGTAAACACTAATCTTACTTGTTAATACTCCCATGGCCAAACGCAACTAATCAGAATTGATATTCAAGAAACACAAACTAGATATTTAAACTTTTAGCTAATAATCCGTTTATAAAAAAAAGCGCATTTTTACTCTGTAAAAATGCGCTGTTGGTAAGTAACTATTTCCCAATGCTTTTGCCTAATGAGTTTTAACTAAATTACTCACTTTGGCTAGAGTCAGTACCGTCGCTACTGTCTTTATTTGATGACTGCGGGCTTATTTTATCGCTTATCATGGCATCGAGTTTTTCGCCGCCTTTAATACCAAAATCTAAAGTACGAATTGGGAATGGAATGCTAATGTCAGCTTCGTCTAGTGCCTGCTTAACGGCAACAACCCCTTTGTGGCGCACCGTCATAAAATCAGGCTCACCTGGGTATTTAATCCAAAACCATACCAGTAAGTTAATGCTGCTGTCGCCAAAACCTTCAGCGTATACGGCGGTTTCGTCTTTACGTATTACAAAGTCAAATTCATTTATTTTATCGGTAATAACTTGAGATGCTTTTTCTATGTCGTCGCCATACGAAATACCTACGGGTACTTCTATACGTCTTATACCTAGCGTGGTGTAATTTTTGAGTACATTTCTAAATAAGACTTTGTTTGGTACAAGTATTAGTTGCCCGTAAAAGCTCTCTATTAGCGTGTTACGTAGGTTTATTGAATGTATTGAACCAAACACATCATCGGTTTCTATTACATCACCTGTTTTAAATGGCTTGCGTACACCCATTGCTATACCTGCAATTAGGTTTTCGGTCATGTCTTGAAACGCAAAACCAATGGCCAAACCCACAATACCCGCACCAGCAAGTAGCGAAGTAACGGTGCCTTTTAGGCCAACAAAATCGAGCGCTATAAATAAACCTATGCACAACACAATAACTTTAAAAATTGAGGCCATTAAATCGGCAATTTGTGTTGAGTCGAGAGAGCGGCGCAGTACGTTTTTCACCAGTTTGCCAGCAAAGCGCGCCAAAATTGAAAAAACAATAGCAATAACAATTGCCACTATAAAATTAGGGATATGGCTTATTACAACATCAAACCACCCTCCGAGCTTTTCCTCTATTAGCTTTTCGGCTTCGCCAACTGACGGAATACTGATCATTTTGTTTGCACCTATTTAATTAATAATCTCATTAATATTAGATATAGTTGCAAATATAGCGCCAGTATCAAAAAAGCCATGCGGTGCATGGCTTTTTAATTGTTTATTTAAGCTTATGACCTAATTTTGTTCGTCGCGCATAAATACCGGCTCAAGCTCTTTAACCGTTGCCTCAGGGCTAAAGTAATAACCCGCCACAGTAAACTCTTTAAGTTGGCTTAATTGCGTTACTTTATTTTCGATAATGTAGCGCGCCATCATACCGCGTGCTTTTTTAGCGTAAAAGCTAATTACCTTGTATTGACCGTTTTTACAGTCTTTAAAGTGTGGGGTAATAATTTGTGCATTTAATGCTTTTTTATCTACCGCTTTAAAGTATTCGTTTGAAGCAAGGTTAACTAAGTATTGCGCGTCTTGTGCTTTTAATACTTCGTTTAGTTTGTTCGCTATTACGCTGCCCCAAAACTCGTATAAGTTTTTGCCACGCGAGTTTTCAAGCTTGGTGCCCATTTCAAGGCGATAAGCTTGCATTAAATCAAGTGGTTTTAATAAGCCGTATAAGCCAGAAAGGATACGTAAATGGTTTTGTGCGTAATCAAGCTCGCTAGCTTTAAGCGTGCTTGCATCTAAACCGCCGTATACATCACCATTAAAGGCAAGCACGGCTTGTTTAGCATTACTTTGTGTAAACGGCTGTGTCCACTCACTAAAGCGTGCTGCGTTAAGCCCAGATAGCTTATCGCTAATTTTCATTAAACTGCCAATTTGCGCTGGTGTTAGTTCACGGCATACTTTCATGAGCTCTTCGCTGTGCTCTAGTAATTCAGGCTGAGTGAACTTGTCTGTTGCGGGTGGCGTTTCGTAATCAAGATTTTTTGCAGGTGAAATAACAGTGATCATAGTTAGCTATTGACTTGTAATTTATTTAGTGTCAATTTCAACATTAAATGAAACGAAAAGCACGTTTTGTTTAAATAAATCCTCTCTTAATAACCCATGCATTACCGTTTTTTTATTGATCAGGACATAAGACCTATCAAGCATTGTCACACTGTTGCAGTATGGATTGTATATATTAAGAGTGATTAGATTTTTCTTTTAACTTGCTTGGAATGAGGAAAGCAAATGACTTCAGCTCTACAAAGGCTAAAACAACATTCATCTATCGTAGCCGACACTGGTGATATTGAAGCTATTAAAAAGCATCAACCAGAAGATGCAACTACAAACCCGTCGCTTTTATTAAAAGCGAGCGAGATTGAAGCATATAAGCCTTACCTAGATAAAGCTTGGAGCTACGCAAAAGAAACCGAGCAAGAGCCTGCTATACAACTTGAACTAGCATGCGATTACTTTGCCGTATTACTTGGTAAAGAAATTAGCGCTATTGTACCTGGTTATATTTCTACTGAAGTAGATGCACGCCTTTCGTTTAATACGCAAGCTACGATTGATAAAGCACATACCCTACTTAGCCTTTACGAAAAAGAAGGTGTAAGCAAAGACAAAATTTTAATTAAAGTAGCGTCTACATGGGAAGGTATTAAAGCCGCTGAGCAGCTAGAAAAAGAAGGGACTAAATGTAACCTTACTTTATTATTTAGCGATGCCCAAGCCCGCGCGTGTGCCGATGCAAACGTATTTCTAATTTCGCCATTTGTTGGCCGTATTTTAGATTGGCACGTTGCTAACGGTATGGAAAAACCAACCGATCCGCTACAAGATCCAGGTGTTCAGTCTGTACGCAGCATTTTTGAATTTTACAAACGCCATGACTACAAAACAGTTGTGATGGGTGCAAGTTTCCGTAACACAGGCGAAATTATTGCACTTACAGGTTGTGACAAGCTAACTATTAGCCCTAATCTTTTAGAAGATTTAGGCAACCTTGAAGGCGCACAAGAATATTTGCTTGAAAGCGATGTTCCACAAGAGCCAAAACCAGAGCCATTAACAGAAGCACAGTTCCGTTGGTTACATAACCAAGATGCTATGGCTACTGAAAAACTAGCTGAAGGTATTCGCTCTTTTGCTGATGCACAAGAACAACTAGAGGCGCGCTTTAAAGCAATGTAATTTGCTATAATCGTGTTTTAAAAACGTCGCAATAGCGGCGTTTTTTTATGCCTAAAATACGCTACCCCTCTATATAATCTTCATATCGACTTCATATAATCCTCGTATAAACCTTCATCAATTAATCACACTTACGTAACATAACTGTCACTTTTTTGTTCTATTTTAGCTAGGCCTGTGGTATAGGTATTCTTGAGGTCATAAATCAATAGGAGAAATTCATGGATAGCCTAAACGATATATTAGAGATATTAGAAGGTCCTGATACAACTAGAAAAACCTCTCAAAAGAATAAAAAAAGGAAGTGGCGTGAAATAGAAGCAATAAAAGACAAACAGCGCCTACGCAAAGAACTACAAGAACTAGATTATTTTACAGACAGTATTGCAATTGATGAGCTCGATTTTTAATTCAATACGCCCCAACTAAACAAAAAGGCTTCCAGAATCTGGAAGCCTTTTTTAATGGTTTAAACAATTTGAGTTCTTTGGAATAAATTAGATTTGCCAGTTAATTGGCTTATCTCTTTGGGCTTGCAATAGCTCATTCGTTTGTGAGAAATGCTGACAGCCAAAAAAGCCTCTATGCGCCGAAAGCGGCGATGGGTGTGGCCCTTTTAAAACATGATGGCGTGCACTATCTATGCCTTTCCCTTTTTTTTGTGCATGTGCCCCCCATAAAATAAATACCACACCTTCGCAGTGCTTATTAATATGCGCAATTACATTATCGGTAAATTGCTCCCATCCTAAATGCTTATGTGAATGCGCTTGCCCTTGTTCAACGGTCAATACTGTATTGAGTAAAAACACGCCCTGATCTGCCCAGCTTTGCAGGTAACCATGTTCAGGAATAATAAAATCGCTGATATCGGTAGCTAACTCTTTGTACATATTTTTAAGCGACGGCGGCAGCTTTTTTACATCAGGCAATACCGAAAAACACAAGCCATGCGCTTGCCCTTCTCCGTGGTATGGGTCTTGTCCTAAAATTACAACGCGTATGTCATTAAGTGCGGTGGCATCAAAAGCACTAAATACTTGAGCTTCAGGCGGGTAAACAGCAATACCTTCATTGCGGCGATTAGCCACATACTCTAACGTTTGCTGCATGTAAGGTTGCTGTAATTCACTTTCTAAAAATGTAGCCCAATAGCTCATTGTGTACTCTTAATCTGTTTACGTGATACGTCTATTTTATCACACATATCCGCAAGTCCATCTAGCATGCGCACAGTAAAACGATGTAATAAATCGGCATTTACGCTAATAAATTGATCATTTTTAACAGCAGGTACTTCTGGCCACTTTTGCCAATTAACAACCGGCTGTGGCGTTTTTGATTTTTCATCAGGGATAATAATAACTTGTGGCTTAGTAACAATAACATTTTCGATACTAATTTGCGGGTAATCTGTAACGCTCTGTGCAAATACATTACTTACATGGCATGTTTCAATCAGTTGGCTTATCCATGTATTTTTACTTACTGTCATCATGGGCTCAGCCCATAACTGATAAAATCCGGTAATATTTTTTTTATCTTGCTGGCTTTTAATAATCGCGTTTAGCTTTTGTTTAAATGCATTTGCCGCTTGCTGGCTTTGCTCAATATTCCCTGTAAATTCACCAAAAGTAAGTAACTCGTCGGCTACACCAGCGATTGTGGTGGGATTACTCAAATATACTTTTATACCTAAACGCTCTATTTGGGCTAAATCTTCGCTTTGATTTCCGCTTTTCCACGCAATAACTAAGTCGGGTTTAAGCGCCAATACTTTTTCAAGCGAGATGCCGTAATAACCCCCTATGCGCTCAATACTTTGGGCTTCACCTGGGTAGTCGGCGTAATCAACCGTGCCCACAATATTATCGCCAGCTCCTATGGCAAATAGGTTTTCGACAATGTGCGGTGCAAGCGCGATTATTCTCAGCTTTTTAGAATCATTAGCCTGCTCTGCAAGTGCACTGCCCGATACACTAAAAAGCAGTAGCCCAATAAAAAACGCTTTAAGCATTAGTAATCAAACCCTTCTAGCGCTTTTATACCTGAGTCGAATGCATGTTTTACATTACGCACTTCACTTACTGTATCGGCAAGGTCGGTTAAAGTGCGGTGTGCTGCACGCCCTGTAATAATAACTGACTGCATTGGCGGGCGGTTATTAAGCGCTGTTACTACTTCATCTAAATCTACGTAGCCGTATGTCACCATATACGTAAGCTCATCGAGTAATACTAAATCAATACTGCTATCAGCAAGCATACGTTTTGACTCTTGCCATGTTGCTTGGGCAGCTGCGGTATCGGCTTCTTTATTTTGCGTATCCCAGGTAAAACCGGTGTTCATTACAACAAACTCAACGCCTGCACCTTGTAATAAATTACGCTCGCCACACTCCCACGTACCTTTAATATATTGGCAAACAGCTGCTTTTTTACCATGCCCAACGCAGCGTGCTACAACGCCAAAGCCCGAGGTTGATTTGCCTTTACCGTTACCGGTGATTACCTGAAAAATACCTTTTACATCTTGCGCTGCCGCAACACGTGCATCCACTTGTTCTTTTACTTTTTGTTGACGCTGCTTATGCTTATCGTTGTTTTGTTCAGTCATTATTGTGCCCTTCATAAATCGAGATAATTTGCTGTATGTTTAAATGCGTTTCGCACATGGTTGCTAATCGTTCTAACTGCTGCTCACGGTGAGCGGCAATACTAATTGGGTTAATTGACGCGCTTGGTTTTACCCATTTTAAAATTTGCGATGTAGCATCGGCTTCATCAAATAAGCCATGTAAATACGTACCCGCAATGGCGTTATCATCGCTAATAAAGCCATCGAACATAAAACCACGTGGGTGGCTTTCATCAAAGATTAAAAATGGCTTATTAAGCGCTGCACCTTGGCTAATTCCTGCATGTATTTCGTAACCACTACAGAGTGTTTGTTGGTTATTTAAAAGTAGTGTAGCGGTTATTTTAGTTAATACTTTTTGTGTTGTTAGCGTGGTTTCAAAATCGCACAGAGCAAGCCCATTTACTTGCTTTAATGATGACTCAATACCCTCGGGATCATTGAGCGTATTGCCCAGCATTTGCATGCCACCACAAATACCAAGTACTTTACCACCATAGCGTAAGTGGCGCTTAATTTGAGTGTCCCAGCCTTCATTTTTCAAAAAGTTTAAATCGCCCAGCACATTTTTACTACCTGGGAGAATTATCAGATCAACGTCTGGGATCGTTTGCCTATGGCGCACATAATTTATATTAATGTTTGGGTGCAAACGCAGTGCATCAAAATCGGTGTGGTTACTAATGTGTGGAACAAGTAGCACTGCAATATTAATTGTAGCGTTGGTTACGTTATTATCAATTGCGACGGCGTCTTCAGCATCAAGCGCAAGGTCGTGCAAATAAGGTAATACGCCAAGTACGGGTTTGTTTGTATATTCTTCAAGCCAATCAAGCCCACCTTGCAGCAAACCTATATCGCCTCTAAAGCGGTTTATAACAAAGCCTTTTACGCGCGCTTGTTCTGACTCGCTTAACAACGCAAGTGTACCTACCAAATGTGCAAACACACCACCTTTATCAATATCGGCAATAATAATGACAGGGCAATCTACCTCTTCGGCGTAACCCATATTGGCAATATCGTTTTCACGCAGGTTTATTTCAGCAGGGCTCCCTGCCCCTTCAACAAGGAGTAAATCAAAACGCTTAGCTAAGCGGTTATGTGAGGTAATTACTGCATCCATCGCCACTTTTTTATAGTCGTGATATTTGCCCGCTTCCATATTGCTAATGGCTTTTCCGTGAATAATTACTTGTGCGCCCGTGTCGCTATTAGGTTTAAGTAAAATAGGATTAAAGTCTATTTCGGGCTCTACTTTAGCTGCTATTGCTTGCAAAGCTTGCGCACGACCAATTTCGCCACCATCTTTTGTTACTGCGCTATTAAGTGCCATATTTTGTGGTTTAAAAGGCGCAACCTTTACCCCTCGCTTAGCAAATACCCTGCAAAGGGCTGCAACTAGGGTACTTTTACCAGCATCTGATGTAGTGCCTTGCACCATTAAGGTTTTCATGGAATTACACCCTTCGCTTTCTAAAAAACAATAAACTTAAAAAGAACACACTACCAATAGCAGCGGTTATAACACCAACGGGCAGCTCTTGGTTTTTTAGCAAGGAGCGCGAAAGTACATCAACCCACACCATAAATGTACCGCCCACTAAGCTGGTTACTAGCAATCCCGCTATAGTGCCTTGGGAGATAAAAAAGCGCACAATGTGCGGCACCATTAATCCTACAAACCCAATACCACCACACATAGCCACCAGCACAGCGGTAATTAATGAGCTCAAAACCAGCATAAGTATTCTAAAGCGCTGGACCCTAACACCTAATGTAATTGCGCTTTCATCGCCAAGTAACATAGCATTGAGTTGCCTTCTAAAGCTCAACATTACAAACGTACACAATGTAATTACCAACAAAGGCAACCAAAGCGTAGCCCACTGCGCACGCGCAAAGCTGCCCAGTGTCCAAAATAAAATAGCGGCTACTGCCTGAGGGTCGCTCCAATAAAGCAACAAGCTGGTAAATGCACTAAATAAAAACGATAGAGCGACGCCTGCTAATAACATTGATTCTACCTGTGCACTTTGCTGCCTACCTGCAATAAGTATTAATAAACTCATGGCGAGTAAGCTACCCAGCAATGCTGCTGCCGATAACATAAAACCTGCGCTAACGCCTGCTAGCGCCATAAGTAATACCACGCCAAATGAGGCACCCGACGATATACCAAACAAGTAAGGATCGGCTAAAGGGTTACGCGTTACCGTTTGTAAAATAAGCCCCGAAATTGCTAAACCAGAGCCAGCTAAAAAGGCGAGTAATGTGCGTGGCATTCTTAGTTCAAAAATAATACGCATATTAAAAGACGCATCATTTAAGAGTAAAAAACTATTAAGTACGTCTTGAAGTGAGGTATCTGCTGCGCCAAAACTAAGTGCTGCAAATAAGCTAAATAAAGCAGCTGAAGCACTTATAAATAGCGCTAGTGATTGGCGAGTATTAACAGTGCTCATGTTATTTGTAGCCATAAAAGTAAGTAATATGAGGAATGCTATTTCCCGACTTCGATATTTGCGGGTGGTTATTTACTTGAGCGCAGACACCAAAAACGTCGCCTAGCATGTTTTCGGTTAATACCTCACTTGGCGCGCCTGTATGTGTAATTTCACCGTTTTTAATAACCACTAGTTCATCGCACATTGCAGAGGCTAAGTTTAAATCATGAAACGATGCAAACACCGTTACACCCAACGATTTAGCAAGCTCCATTACCTGTATTTGATATTTAACATCTAAATGGCTAGTTGGTTCGTCCATTATTAACAGTTGAGGTTGCTGGACTATGGCGCGGGCTATCAAGGCACGCTGCTTTTCACCACCCGAAAGTGACTCAAAGCTTTGATCGCTATGATCTGCCAACCCTACAGTGTTGATAGCTTGGGTGATTTTTTGTTTATCAATGTTAGTTACTGAGCTAAATAGCGATTTATGAGGCGTTAGCCCAAGCGCAATAACGTCAAATACACTTAAGTTAAATTGCGACGGAGTTTCTTGTAAAACGACTGCTACTTTTTTTGCGTACTCATCGCTTTTTAATTGCCAAATATCGGTGTTGTTAAATTCTATAACACCTTCAGTTGGTTTATTAAAACGATATAAACAACGCAATAAGCTCGATTTACCAGCGCCATTGGGGCCAATCAAACCAACAAATTTACCTGTGGTTATTTTAAGGTCTATTTTTTTGAGAATCGTTTTATTGCCAATACCCCACGATACGTTTTTAACGTTTAGTAATGGTGTATTTAATGGCGTTTGAGTGTGCAATAGTCAGTCCTAGGCTAGGGTCTGTTGATCTTTCAAGGTTAAATTTGCAACAGTCTGTTTGGTATTTAGGC
>NZ_JJNY01000063.1:0-42510 GCF_000690035.1 Pseudoalteromonas sp. S3431 | reverse complement strand
AAGAACATGGTGCGGAAGGAGAGACTTGAACTCTCACAACCTAAGTTACTGGAACCTAAATCCAGCGCGTCTACCAATTCCGCCACTCCCGCATCACTAATTTGCTCATTTAAACTCTAAGCGAGAGCTATTCTTTTATCCAACTTTCCTTGGTAGAAGAAGTTGGCTGGGATACCAGGATTTGAACCTGGGAATGCCAGGATCAAAACCTGGTGCCTTACCGCTTGGCGATATCCCAACAAAGAATTATTTGATAGGTTTAGTTCTTATCAAGAAATGGTGCGGAAAGAGAGACTTGAACTCTCACAACCTAAGTTACTGGAACCTAAATCCAGCGCGTCTACCAATTCCGCCACTCCCGCATCGTTTGTGTAATAAAACACAGGTAGTTATTTTAAACTCTTCATTGAGTGCAATTTAACTCTTGCAGAGCCACTTCTAAAATAAGAAATGGTGGCTAAGACGGGATTTGAACCTGTGACCCCATCATTATGAGTGATGTGCTCTAACCAGCTGAGCTACTTAGCCATTGTTGGCTGGGATACCAGGATTTGAACCTGGGAATGCCAGGATCAAAACCTGGTGCCTT
Source organism: Pseudoalteromonas sp. S3431 (assembly GCF_000690035.1). Classification (NCBI taxonomy): domain Bacteria; kingdom Pseudomonadati; phylum Pseudomonadota; class Gammaproteobacteria; order Alteromonadales; family Pseudoalteromonadaceae; genus Pseudoalteromonas; species Pseudoalteromonas sp. S3431. The sequence goes on along the minus strand of NZ_JJNY01000063.1, from coordinate 41,921 downwards.
ACCGCTTGGCGATATCCCAACAATAACAATTGATAGTTTTAATTCTTATCAAGAATTATGGTGCGGAAGGAGAGACTTGAACTCTCACATCCTAAGATACTGGAACCTAAATCCAGCGCGTCTACCAATTCCGCCACTCCCGCACACAAGGTAGTTATTTTAAACTCTTCATTGAGCAACAAAAAAATAATGGTGGCTAAGACGGGATTTGAACCTGTGACCCCATCATTATGAGTGATGTGCTCTAACCAGCTGAGCTACTTAGCCATCTTTTTTTGTTAGCACTTCATCGCTGAGTGCGGGGCGTATTATGCTGATATGACCCAAATTCGTCAACACCTTTTTTGCAAAAAAACACTTAACAGTGTTTGTTTGCAGGAAAATTAAGCTAAGCGGCTAACTTTTAATAAAAATGATGATTTTTTGACTACAATTCACATACAAAATTTACCGTCAAATAAAAAAGAGCAAAAGCCTGTAATTTAAAACTGTTTGATAATCAAACAAATTATTGGGAGCTAAGCATTAACTTGTCGATGAGGTATTTTTTATTGAGGTTAAATCTTCGCCGCAGTGTCTTTTTTAGATTAAACGCTGGCTTTTAGCTTGTGATTACATCAATTTTATAAGTTTATAAAGCTGAGGGTACAAAAAAGGCTCGTAAAAACGAGCCTTTAAAAATTATTACCAATCTAAATTGGTTTAATTTGTACTTATACGTTGAACAAGAAGTTCATTACATCGCCATCTTTAACAATGTACTCTTTACCTTCTTGACGCATCTTGCCTGCTTCTTTTGCGCCACTCTCACCTTTAAAGGCAACAAAGTCGTCAAAAGCAATAGTTTGCGCACGAATAAAGCCACGCTCGAAGTCAGTATGGATTTTACCCGCTGCTTGTGGCGCTGTCGCACCTACAGGGATTGTCCATGCACGCACTTCTTTTACGCCAGCTGTGAAATAAGTTTGTAACTGTAGTAATTCATAACCACCACGAATAACAAGGTTAAGACCTGGCTCTTCTAGACCAAGATCAGCCATAAACTCAAGCTTGTCTTCGTCATCTAGCTCTGAAAGTTCAGACTCGATAGCGGCACATACAGGAACAACAATCGCATCTTCAGCTGCAGCAATAGCGCGTACACGATCAAGGTATGGGTTATTTTCAAAACCATCTTCAGCAACGTTTGCAATATACATTGTTGGTTTAATCGTTAAGAAGTTAATAGAGCTGATTGCTGCTTTTTCTTCTTTAGTAAGTGCTAGACCACGTAAAGTTAAGCCTTCATCAAGATGTACTTTTACTTTTTCAAGGACAGCATTTTGCTCTTTAGCGTCTTTATCGCCACCTTTTGCTTTTTTTGCATTACGGAAAAGGGCTTTTTCAGCGCTATCCATATCAGCAAGTACTAACTCAGTGTTGATTACGTCAATATCGTCAGCAGGGTCAATAGTACCAGCTACGTGGATGATGTTTTCATCTTCAAAACAGCGAACTACGTGGCCAATTGCATCGGTTTCACGAATATTAGCTAAAAACTGGTTACCAAGGCCTTCACCTTTAGATGCGCCTTTTACTAATCCTGCAATGTCTACAAATTCCATACTAGTGGTAAGAATTCGTTGAGGATTAACAATTTTAGCAAGTTCGTCTAGACGAGGATCTGGCACAGGTACCACACCTGTATTAGGCTCAATGGTACAAAAAGGAAAGTTAGCGGCTTCAATACCCGCTTTAGTTAGTGCATTGAAAAGCGTTGATTTACCAACGTTAGGCAAGCCAACGATGCCACATTTAAAACCCATAGTAAGATACCTTGTTTAGAATTCGTTTAAACGGTGTACTTGGACCCAAGTTACTAGGGTTTAAACGAATGTAGTCTGTTTTGTGCTTTTAACACACCATCTTTTGCAAGTATTTCCATGCAACGAACTGCTTCATCAACAGCAGCATCCATTTTTTCTTGGTCTTCTTTGGCCGCTTTTCCAAGCACCCAACCAGTTACCATTTCACGATGCCCCGGATGACCTACACCAATGCGCAAGCGCATAAAGTCTTTTTGATTTGCCATTTTTGCAATAATGTCTTTTAAACCATTATGACCGCCATGCCCGCCGCCTTTTTTTAATTTGGCAACGCCTGGGTCTAAATCCAATTCGTCATGGGCAACTAAAATGTCCTCGACAGGGATTTTGAAAAAATTAGCTAAACTACTGACCGCTTTACCACTTAAATTCATGTAAGTAGTGGGGATCAATAATTTGAATTCTTGGCCTTGAATTATCACTTTGCCTGTAAGGCCGTGATACTTAGGATCGTGTTTTAGAGTGCAGTTATAGCGTGCAGCGATTTGCTCGATAAACCAAGCACCTGCATTGTGGCGTGTGTTTGCGTATTCGGGGCCTGGATTAGCCAGGCCCACAAGCATTTGAATAGAATTCAAGGTTGCGAGACCTTAAAAATTATTCTGCTGCTGCAGCGTCGTCTTCAACTGGAGCTGCTTTGTTTGCTTTGATAGTCAGGATAGACTGATCATGGCCTTCGCCTTTACCTAAATCTACAGAGCTAACGCCTTTAGGGAAAGTAAGGTCAGAAATATGAACAGAATCGCCAACAACAAACTTAGAAACATCTACTTCAATGAATTCTGGAAGTGCTTTTGGAAGACACGTAATTTCAACTTCAGTTAACTGGTGAACAACAGTTGCGCCAGCTTTAGTTACAATCTCTTCACCGATGAAGTGTAGAGGAACTTTAGTTTGAAATTTATGAGTTGCATCTACACGTTGGAAATCAAGGTGAGTAAGCTTAGGCTTGAATGGGTGACGTTGGATATCTTTTAAGATTACTTCAACAGCTTCGCCATCTACGTTAAGCGTAAGGATATGCGTGTAAAAGCCTTCGTCTTCTTGTGCTTTGATCATATCTTTATGAGCAAAAGTAAGTGATAAAGCTTCTTTATCAGCTCCGTAAAGGATTGCTGGAACTTTGTCTTCGCGACGTAGGCGGCGGCTCGCACCAGTACCAGTTTCTACGCGAAGTTCAGCGTTATAAGTGTAAGTTTTGTTAGACATGATGTCTCCAATAATTAAATGTGTAGGGCCTTTGCGACCAAGGACCCCAGCCAAAAGGCGCGCTATCATACCACCACACGATTTTAAAATATACATCGCTTACAAAAAAAGCGCCTAAAGGCGCTTTTATATTCAGAAATGTTTGATTTTAGTGCTCGAACATCGCTGAAATAGATTCCTCGTTACTAATACGACGAATAGTTTCCGCTAACATATCTGCAAGCGTTAATACCTTAATTTTATCAAGGGCTTTAAGTTCCTCAGATAATGGAATTGAGTCAGTTACAATAACTTCATCAATTACTGAGTCACGTAAATTTTCTGCTGCTTTACCTGAAAGAATCGGGTGGGTAGCATAAGCAAATACACGCTTTGCACCATGTTCTTTAAGTGCTTCAGCTGCTTTACACAAGGTACCACCGGTATCAATCATATCATCGACGATAATACAATCACGGCCTTCAACGTCACCAATAATATGCATTACTTGAGAAACGTTTGCTTGTGGGCGGCGTTTATCAATAATAGCTAAATCAGTATCATTTAGTAATTTTGCAATAGCGCGAGCTCGTACAACACCACCAATATCTGGAGATACAATCACAACATCATCAAAATGACGCTCTTTCATATCTTCAAGTAATACAGGGCTACCGAATACGTTATCCACTGGAACATCAAAGAAGCCTTGGATTTGCTCTGCGTGTAAATCAACCGTAAGAACACGGTCAACACCAACGCTTGATAAGAAATCTGCAACAACTTTAGCAGTAATTGGTACACGGGCAGAACGTACACGACGATCTTGACGGGCATAACCAAAATAAGGAATGACGGCAGTAATACGACCTGCAGATGCACGACGTAGTGCATCAACCATAACGATAAGTTCCATAAGGTTATCGTTTGTAGGGGCACAGGTTGATTGCAATATAAAAACATCCGAGCCACGAACATTTTCATTTATTTGAACACTGATCTCACCGTCGCTAAAACGGCCAACAACAGCATCGCCTAATTCAATATATAAACGTTTTGCAACTTTTTGAGCTAACTCAGGTGTTGCGTTACCAGCGAAGAGCTTCATGTCAGGCACGGTTGGGTTCCTCAGGCACTGAAATTTTGGACTAACGGGCAATGATAAATACCACTGCGAGTTAACTTATTATTACTTGTACGTTACTTCATTGATCGAATATGGCGGCTAACTCCGTATGAGCAGGGGAGATATTAACGCTTGAGGCGATAAATCCCTGCCAAGTATGGGGGAGATTAGCAAGTACATCTTGTGCTTGAACTTGACTCGCAAATTCTACAAAACAACATGAACCTGTTCCGGTCATCTTCGACGGAGCGTATTTTAGCAACCACTGGAGGGTCTTTTCAACCTCGGGACAGAGCTTTTTAACTAAAGGCTCACAATCGTTGGTCAAAGTATGGTGTTTCCAATCGCCTAAAATTTTTGGTGTATCGCGTTTTAAATCCGGATGCGTAAATATTGTAGCTGTACTTACATGTTGATTTGGGTGTACGACGCAGTACCATTTTTGCTCAAGTTCTACTTGGTGTAATTCTTCGCCAATCCCATGTGCTATGGCGCTTTGACCTCGAACAAATACAGGAACATCAGCCCCTAGTTGTAACCCTAAACGTGCTAATTCATCTAAACTACGATCAATTTTCCAGAGTTTATTTAAGGCCAATAACGTGGTCGCAGCATCAGACGAACCACCGCCAACACCGCCACCCATTGGTAAACGTTTTATTAAATTTATTTTTACACCCAGTCGTGTTTTACTCTGAGTTTTTAATAATAAAGCGGCTTTATAGATTAGATTATCGGTTAATGGTATGCCTTTAGTATCACCTGTTATAAAAATGTCGGGTGTATCTATCAGCTCAAAAGTCAGTTCGTCACCAAAATTTAAAAAAGTAAATAACGTTTCTAACTCATGATAGCCATCTTCACGGCGACCATTAATGTGTAAAAATAAGTTGAGTTTTGCCGGAGCAATAAGTGTAAAAGACGTCGTGTTATTCATATTTAATTAAATTGCCAATCGTAGAGTTGAATTTTGATTTTAATTTTTTGGTGTTTTAATGTTATTTTTGTTGGCAGCCAATATCCTGCACTTTGTATATAGCTGGCATACTCTATTTGCCACTTTTTACCTATGTCATCGAACCACAGTACTTGTGTGGCACGACCAAGTTCATCGACTTTTAAACTTTGCGCGTCAATTGTGCCTTTTAACCAATTTTCAGCATTATTAACAGGGAGAGTAAAACCAGTTAAACGCTTAAGAAGTTGTGCGGCATTTGTGTCGTAATACTTATCGTCATCAAATTCTAGTTCTGCGCCTTCGCTTGTTTGTCTGAGTTGCAAAATACGCGTACCAATAAATGAGGTAAGCACTAAATTGTTATTGTTTTTGGTTTGTTGCCAATTTAAATTTGCAGATTGGCGCTCATCTGGGCTTATAAAAGCCAATTTACCTTTTACATGCCAAGTTTTTTGATCTGCTAGGTGAGCTTTCCAATTGTCATAAAGTATTGTTTTAGATGTTATTTGTTGGGCGCAACCGCCTAAAAATAAAAAAAACATGAGTAAAATAAAATATTGTCGAATCAAATGTTGTTCCTTACTTTCCATATTCCGCTGATTTTTGATAAAATTGCCGCCTTTGAAGTAGGGCTCAGCAATATTTGGCACATATGACCATAATAGCACTCGGTATTAATCACAAAACCGCTTCCGTAGAATTACGTGAGAAAGTGGCTTTTTCGCCTGAGCAAATTTCAGAGGCGTTGCAACAATTAAGTGGCCACGCCGACTTTAATGAAGCTGTAATTGTTTCTACCTGTAATCGAACTGAAGTCTATTGTAGCCTTGCTCAGCAAAATTCCCAAACACTGTTGAGTTGGCTTGCCAGTTTCCATGGTTTGGATGAACTTGAACTGATTAAGAATATATATTGCTATGAAAATAACGAGGCAATAAAGCACTTAATGCGTGTTGCTTGCGGGTTAGACTCTTTAGTTTTGGGTGAACCGCAAATTTTAGGGCAAATTAAGCAAGCCTACAATAGCGCCAAAACGCATGATGCTGTAGGTGTTACATTTGATAGGTTGTTTCAAAAAACATTTTCGGTTGCTAAAGAAGTTCGTACAGAAACCAATATTGGTGCAAGCGCTGTTTCAGTGGCGTTTGCCGCCGTTAACTTGGCAAAACATATTTATGGCAAACTCGACAAAACCAATGTTTTATTAATTGGTGCAGGCGAAACAATTGAACTGGTAGCTAAACACTTATACCAAAATGAGCCGCAAAATATCACCGTTGCCAATAGAACAATTGAACGAGCGCGTAGCTTAGCTGATGAAGTGTCTGCGGATGTTATTGCATTAGCGCAACTGCCTGAACGTTTATATAAAGCGGATATCGTGATTAGTTCTACCGCCAGTACATTACCAATTATTGGTAAAGGGGTTGTTGAGCAAGCGCTTAAACAGCGACGCCATAAACCTATGCTATTTATTGATATTGCGGTTCCACGCGATATAGAAAGCCAGGTAGGAGAACTTGATGCAGCCTATTTATATTCCGTTGATGACTTACAAACCATTGTAAGCGAGAATATGGCGGCACGAGAACAAGCGGCTGAACAAGCACAAATAATTATCACTGAACGCACCAAAGAATTTGCAATGTGGATGCGCTCACTCGATTCGGTAGATTTAATTCGCCATTATCGAAATGATGTACAAACAATAAAGTCGGAATTAGTGGAAAGAGCCGTTAGTCAGCTCTCTAGTGGTAAAGACGCAGAAAAAGTAATTTTAGAGTTGGCCAATAAATTAACCAATCGCTTAATGCACGCGCCTACCCGTGCAATACAAGATGCAGCGAAAAAAGGTGAAGTGGCGCAGCTAAACCAGTTGAAAAAAATGTTAGGTATTGATCAGGAATAACCGTTAAATGAAAGAGTCTGTTTATAATAAATTAGAAACCTTAGTAGAGCGTTACGAAGAAGTACAAGCGCTGCTAAGCGACCCGTCGGTCATTAGTGATCAAAATCGTTTTCGTGGGCTTTCAAAAGAATACTCCGAGCTTGAAGAGATTGTAAAAACGTTTTTAACTTATAAAGAAACGCAAGACAATTTAGCCAGTGCAGAAGAGATGCTTAAAGATTCTGACCCTGAAATGCGTGAAATGGCGCAAGAAGAATATAAAGAAGCTAAAGCACAAATTTTGGTAATTGAGGATCAAATTCAAGTATTAATGTTGCCAAAAGATCCGCGAGATAACAATAATGTGTTTGTTGAAGTACGCGCTGGAACAGGCGGTGATGAAGCGGCTATTTTTGCTGGCGATTTATTCCGTATGTACAGCCGCTATGCAGAAACTAAAAAATGGAAAGTAGAAGTTGTGAGCACCAATGAAGGTGAGCACGGTGGTTACAAAGAAGTGATTGCGAATATCAGTGGCGAAGGCGTCTACGGTCAATTAAAGTTTGAATCAGGTGTACACCGTGTACAACGTGTGCCAGAAACTGAATCACAAGGGCGAGTGCATACCTCTGCGTGTACTGTTGCGGTAATGGCGGAAGTACCAGAGGCCGAAGCGATACAAATTAATACCGCAGATTTAAAAGTTGATACATTTCGTGCATCAGGCGCTGGTGGTCAGCACGTTAACAAAACCGATTCTGCTATTCGACTTACACATATACCTACCGGTGTTGTGGTTGAGTGTCAGGATCAGCGTTCGCAGCATAAAAACCGCGCTAAAGCGATGTCAGTACTTGCAGCACGTTTGCAACAAGCTGAAGATGAAAAGCGCCATGCGGCAGAAGCATCTGAACGTCGTGACTTAGTTGGTAGTGGCGATCGTTCTGAACGTATCCGTACTTATAACTACCCGCAAGGTCGTATTACCGATCACCGCATTAACTTAACACTTTATCGTTTAAACGAAGTGGTAGCGGGTGATTTAAGCTGCGTTATTGACCCATTAATGCAAGAGTATCAAGCTGACTTATTAGCGGCTATGGGCGACGAGTAATCGTGAGCCAAACTCTTGAACAAGCAATTGCTGCAGGCGCTAATTTATTAGCACCTAGCAGCGAAAGTGCTAAATTAGACGCACAAGTTTTACTTCTACATATTCTTCAAAAACCTCGCAGTTACCTTTTTACTTGGCCAGAGCATGAACTTAACGCTAAGCAACAACAGCAATTTAATACATTTTGCCAACGACGTTTAAACGGTGAACCTGTTGCACATATTACAGGGCAACGTGAGTTTTGGAGTTTATCGCTTGAAGTTAACGCAACAACCTTAATACCTCGCCCTGATACTGAAACATTAGTAGAACAAGCACTTGAAGTGGCTGTTCCTGCTACAGCTAAAGTACTTGATTTAGGCACGGGTACTGGTGCAATTGCGTTGGCACTGGGTAGTGAAATGCCTGATTGGCAAATTATTGCAGTAGATAGAGTAAGTGATGCCGTTGCACTTGCTACACGTAACCAGCAGCGATTGGCAATTAATAACGTGCACGTTAAACAAAGCAACTGGTTTAGTGAGTTGCACGGTGAAAAGTTTAATCTAATAGCCACAAACCCACCTTACATCGAAAGCAACGATATACATTTAAATCAGGGCGATGTGCGTTTTGAGCCTTTATCGGCATTAGTGGCTGATGATTGCGGAATGTCTGATATTAAACAAATAATTACACAATCACGTGACTATTTGCTATCTAATGGCTATCTTTTAATAGAACACGGTTTTGAGCAAGGTGAAGCTGTTCGTCATTTCTTTGAAAAAATGGCGTTTGTTAATATTAAAACAGTGAAAGACCTTGGTAATAATGACCGTGTAACGCTCGCACAGTGGCCTTAAATAGTAAAAATTGTCTACTTGTGTATTAAAAAATGCTGCGAGGAAATTTTAGCTATGATGGATGATTTCTTATTTTCAGATGAGCCTCAAGAGCCTGTTAGTAAAATAGAACAGGGCACCTGGAAAGTATTAATCGTTGACGACGAACCTGAGGTTCATGCTGTAACAAAATTGGCATTAAGCGATTTTGATTTTCAAAATAAACGATTGGAGTTTGTAAGTGCATACTCTGGTGCAGAAGCGAAAAAGTTAATAGACGAGCACTCTGATGCCGCCATAGTTTTGCTTGATGTAGTAATGGAAACGGATGATGCGGGTTTGCAAGTCGCTAAATACATTCGTGAAACAGCTAAAAACAATCATATTCGAATTATTTTACGAACGGGTCAACCGGGTCAAGCACCTGAAAGACAAGTTATTGTTGATTATGATATTAATGATTATAAATCGAAAACGGAATTAACGGCGCAAAAACTATTCACTGTTATTATGTCTAGTCTTCGTTCATATCGCGATATTATTTCTATTGAACAATCACGCGAAGGGCTAGAGAAAATAATAAAAGCCTCAAGGGATATATTTTCGGCTCATTCAATAGATAGTTTCACTGAGGGCGTAATGCAGCAACTTACCTCGTTATTAGGTATTGCAGATCAAGCAATGTACGCCACTACATTAGTTGCTCAAAATCCAGAAGAAAACAATAACAAAAAGCTTATTGTTCGTTCAGGTACAGGGGACTTTGAACAAAGTGAAGGAAAAGAGTTAGAGCTGGTTCTTAAAAGTGAACAACTTACGGCGTGTCAACAAGCATTAAGTGACAAAACAATCGTATATAAAGATAATTACCTATTTGCTTACTGCAGTAGTCAATATAATCATAACTCAATGTTATTTATATCAGGTATCCCAAAATTATTAACGGATACGCAACGTCATTTAATTGAGATTTTTTCGCAAAATGTGCAATTAGCATTTGAAAATGTGCAGTTACAATCAGAAATAGAAGCAACTCAGCAGGAATTAGTTTATAGATTGAGTGAAGCGGTAGAGCAGCGCTCAAGTGAAACAGGTAATCATGTTAAGCGTGTGGCTAATATTTGTCATATATTGGCTGAGGGTTATGGCTTATCTAAGCGAGAAGCCGATTTAGTTCGATTAGCATCGCCTTTGCATGATGTTGGAAAAGTAGGTATACCGGATGCTATTTTAAATAAACCAGGAAAGCTCGACGGCCAAGAGTGGGAAGTGATGAAAACCCACACAGATAAAGGTTATAGCATTTTAAAAGATTCACCGAGGGAAATTGTTAGTGCTGGTGCAATTATAGCAAAAGAACACCATGAAAAATGGGATGGCTCTGGCTATCCGAATGGATTGAAAGGTGAAGAAATAAATGTATTTGGCCGAATAGTCTCTCTTGCTGACGTTTATGATGCACTTCGCCATAAACGCTGTTATAAAGAGCCTTGGTCACTGCAACGAGTGGTTGATGAAATCAATTCACAAAAAGGATCGCATTTTGAGCCTAAACTTGTTGAAGTGCTTAACGATAAGCTTAATGAAATAGAAATAGTATTAACTCGTTTTCCAGATTAATATCAAAAATATAGAAGTACAGGGGCATATGGATTATTTAGCAGTAAAGCACTCACACATGGCAATTGCTATGCTCAGTGTTATTTTATTTTATGTTCGCTCTTTTTCGCGAATTGGTAGTGGCAAAATAGCTAAGAATAAGTTGGTACTTATTGGTAGTCATAGCATAGATACACTACTGTTGGTTTCTGCTCTTACACTTGTTTTTATGGCTAAAATTAACCCTTTTGAGCAGCTATGGTTGTTAGAAAAGATAATTTTAGTTGTTGTGTATATTGCGATAGGGGTTAAAAGTTCAAAGCAAACTAACACCCTAGCTAAAATTATTTACATTGTAATTAATACCGTTGTTGTTTTAGCGATAGGTTATTTAGCGACGTCTAAATCAGCTTTGTTGTTCTAAAGTCAACCTTAATAATTTGAGCTTTACGGTATTGTCTGTAAAGCTCGTTCTTCCACCTCGCTGCAAGTATTCAAAAACATCACTATATTGGTATATAGCTTTAAAGTTAGGTAAACTACGCCTTCGTTTTCTAAAATGTTGCAGTATTGATGACCACCCTCGGGTTTGATGAACACGATGAATCTTATGTTGATGATGCTTTTGATGAATTTACCCCAGCGGCAATTTATCGTTGTATTAAAGCTGAGTCTAAATGGGATCCTCAATTAGATTTAACAGCAAGTTTTGACATTCTCACCGACTTTGAGCAACAAATAAATGTTTTGTGCTTAAAAGTCAGCGACGATCACGATCGCTTAGAAAAATTATTAGATACTTTTTATAGTACCTGGCTATTTAGTGCCTCAAGCTTAAAAGTGCCTGAGCATAAACTAAATAGTTTAAGTTATACCTTAACCATGCGCAGTGGCTCCCCAACTACATTAGCTATTTTACTGTGCCACTTTTTACAACACGCTAAACTCGATGCTAGCATGAGCTTAAACCAAGGCGATATTGGTGTGCATGTCGCTATTAGCGATGAGGAAGGCTACATAATTGAACCAAGTAGCGGTCAACAAAGTTGGTATATTATCCCTGAAAATGCGGATGAAGATGATGGGCAAGAACAGGAACCACTAGAACTTATTTTTGATGATGAAGTATATAAATTGTTCTTAGCTCAACAAAAATGGTCTTTTATAAGCGAAAATAAATTTGGCCATGCTTTAACGTGTGTAGAAATGTTGATGGAATTAATTGGCGACGACCCGTATGAAAGACGCGACAGAGGCTACTTATTAAATCAACTCGATTGTCCTAAAATGGCACGAGATGATTTACAATTTTTTGTCGATGAATGTCCTGACGATCCTGCTATTGAGATTATTCAACATCAGATAGAAGAATTAGAAGATAATAATAAAACTCACCATTAAGAATAGGAAAAATTATGGTTGAAACTCAAAGTGCATTAATAACCAATGATGCCGTTGTACTTGGTTTACTTGCTGTTATTTTGGGGTTTATATTTAAAACCTCAAACAGTGAACGCCCAGCACTAAAAAGATTTTATAAATACGTACCGGCCTTGTTACTTTGTTACTTTTTACCGTCACTACTGAATACATTTGGTATAGTTGATGGCAATAAGTCCAATGTTTATTACGTAGCTTCGCGCTACTTACTGCCAGCTTGTTTAATACTTCTTACCATTAGTATTGATTTAAGAGCCATACTTAATTTAGGCCCTAAAGCACTTATTATGTTTTTAGTGGGTACATTGGGTATTGTTATTGGTGGACCTTTGGCTATTTTAGTCGTCAGTGCTGTTGACCCTAGTATTGTTGGTGGCCATGGTCCTGATGCGGTATGGCGCGGTATGACAACTGTTGCGGGTAGCTGGATTGGTGGCGGTGCAAACCAAGCTTCAATGAAAGAGATGTTTGAAGTTGGCGGCGATATATTTTCGGTGATGGTTACTGTTGATGTAATAGTCGCTAATATTTGGATGGCTGTTTTATTGTTAATGGCAGCAAATCATAAGAAAATTGATGCGGCAACAGGTGCCGATACTAGCGCAATTGAAGATTTAAAACGCCGAGTAGAAACATATCACGCAGAACATGCTCGCATGCCTACTCTTAACGACTACATGACATTACTTGCTATTGCATTTGGTATTACTGGTTTAGCACATTTTTGTGCTGATTTTCTAGGTCCTTATTTTGGCACTACTTATGAGTGGGCAAAAGAGTACAGCCTAAACAGCAAATTCTTTTGGTTGATTGTCATATCGACTACGATTGGTATTAGTTTATCTTTTACTAAAGTGAGACAAATAGAGGCGTTTGGTGCTTCAAAAGTGGCCTCTAGCTTTTTATATATTTTAGTTGCATCGATTGGTTTGCATATGAATGTAACCGCCATTTTTGATAATCCCGGCTTGTTTTTAGTGGGTGCTATTTGGATGCTTGTACATGCAAGTTTAATGTTGCTAGTTGCTAAACTAATTAAAGCACCGTTATTTTATATGGCAGTGGGCTCGCAGGCTAATGTGGGCGGTGCAGCGTCTGCACCTGTTGTAGCATCAGCGTTTCATCCGTCATTAGCGCCTGTTGGTGTTCTGTTAGCTGTACTGGGCTATGGTGTGGGTACGTATATGGCTTATATTTGTGGATTAATGATGCAAGCAGTTGCACCGTAAGGAATTTAAATGAAAGACCAAATTATTAAAATTAATGAAATTGAACTAGCAAACAACAAACCGTTTGTATTGTTTGGTGGTATTAACGTATTAGAATCTCGCGATTTAGCTATGCGTGTTGCAGAGCATTACGTAGAAGTAACCGCTAAATTAAATATTCCTTATGTATTTAAAGCGTCATTTGATAAAGCTAATCGATCTTCAATCAATTCGTACCGTGGTCCAGGTATGGAAGAAGGTTTAAAAATATTTGAAGAGATTAAAAAAACGTTCAATATTCCGCTTATTACCGATGTACATGAACCACATCAAGCGGCCCCTGTTGCTGAAGTTGTCGATGTTATTCAGTTACCTGCATTTCTAGCACGTCAAACTGATTTAGTGGTTGCTATGGCAAAAACAGGCGCGATCATTAACGTGAAAAAACCACAGTTTTTAGCACCACACGAAATGCGTCACATCATTACTAAATTTAATGAAGCGGGTAATAACAACGTAGCACTTTGTGAACGAGGCTCTAGCTTTGGGTATAATAATCTAGTGGTTGATATGCTTGGCATGGATGACATGAAAGCAATGGCTCCTGTGATTTTTGATGCAACACATGCGCTACAACGTCCTGGCGGTCGTACAGATTCGGCTGATGGTCGTCGTGCACAAGCAGCTGAGCTTGCCCGAAGTGGTATGGCATTGGGTATTGCTGGTTTATTTATAGAAGCGCACCCAAATCCTAACGAAGCGAAATGTGATGGCCCTTGCGCGCTAGCACTTAGCAAGTTAGAAGGTTACTTATCGCAAATGAAAGCGGTAGACGATTTAATTAAAAGCTTTGAACCGCTTGATACAAGTGCAAATGACTTATAATTAAAAGCTTAACAATTAAGTGAAATGTTAGAAAAGCGACTTAGGTCGCTTTTTTTACACCTTAAATATACTCTTTCTCAGCATAGGTATATAATTCACCGCATAAGAAAAACTAATTCTAAGCTTGGTCATCATGTCAAGACGAGTACCTCCATTAAACGCATTAAAAGCTTTTGAAGCCGCTGCGCGCCATTTAAGTTTTACAAAAGCTGCGGAAGAGCTTTATGTAACTCAAGCGGCTGTCAGTCATCAAATAAAAACACTTGAAGAACATTTAGGTTTGAAATTGTTTTTACGTAAAAATCGTTCGTTATTGTTAACCGAAGAAGGGCAAGGCTACTTCCTCGATATTAAAGAGATTTTTACGCAACTAATTGATGCAACCGAAAAACTATTAGCGCGTGGTGCTAAGGGCTCATTAACAGTTAGCTTAACACCAAGTTTTGCAATTCAATGGCTTGTACCTCGTTTAAGCTTATTTAATGAGTTACATCCTGAGATTGACGTGCGGATCAAAGCGCAAGACCAAGACGAAAACTCATTAACAGATGATGTTGATGTGGCTATTTATTACGGGCGAGGTCATTGGAGTGGTGTGCAAGCGTATAAATTACATACCGAGTATTTAGTCCCTTTATGCAGTCCGATGTTGTTAAGCGGTCCAAAACCGCTTGACCAACCAAGCGATTTAGCACATCACACTTTACTGCATGACACTACCCGCAAAAACTGGAAAACATGGATGAAAACGGCTGGTGTGCGCAATATTCAAGTTAACCAAGGTCCTATATTTAGTCATTCATCGATGGTGCTGCAAGCAGCAGTGCATGGCCAAGGTGTGGCAATTGGTAACAGCGTGCTGGCAAAGCCTGACATTGACGCTGGGCGCTTAGTGATCCCATTTAATCACAGTCTTGAAAGTAAAAACGCCTATTATTTAGTCCTTAGAGAATCACAAACAGAGCTAGGTAAAATAGTATCCTTTAAAGAGTGGATGTTGAGCTTAGTAGAGCAAGAGCAAGAGTATTAATATGATTGAGTGGGTTAAAAGTAGTCAGCAGCCAGTAATAGCGCAATTTATATTTGCCCATGGAGCTGGTGCCGGTAGTGATTCAGACTTTATGCAGCATGTGGCAAAACTAATCAGTGAACAGGGTGTTGATGTTGGCCTATTTGATTTTGAGTATATGCAAATAGCCAAACAAACGAATAAGCGTAGGCCTCCTGAGCGAGCACCTAAATTACTTAGTTATTACGAGCAAATACTTAACCATACACAGCCAAACGTTCCGCTATTTATTGGCGGGAAATCAATGGGCGGACGAATGGCATCCATGCTTGCTTGTACGACAGAACAAGCTGTTTTAGGTGTTCTTGCTTTTGGCTATCCGTTTCATCCACCAGGCAAACCTGAAAAGCTGCGTACCGATCACTTCGCAGATATAGTCTGCCCTTTTTTAGTATTACAAGGTGAGCGAGATACGTTTGGTACTCGCCAAGAGCTTGCAACAATGGTTATGTCGAAACAGCCACAATACATATGGCTTACAGATGGGGACCACTCACTTAAACCTCGTAAAAAAAGTAGTATGACTGAGCTACAAAATAGAGAAACAGCTGCTTTGGAGGCTGTTGAATTTATTAAAAACTGTGTGGATTTAAATTTAGAGGGTAATTAATGATTAAAGTATTTTTAATGATGGGCAGTATTTTTTGTATGCTTTCGGTCATGTTAGGTGCATTTGCAGCACATGGTTTAAAAAGCCGTTTAACAGAGTATTCGCTTGGGGTTTTTAAAACTGCTGCTGAATATCAAATGGTGCATGGACTTGCGCTTATTGCGGTTGCTATTTTAATTAAGTGGGGCATAAATCTGAGCTGGGCTGGTGGTTTTTTTATAACAGGCACACTACTTTTTAGTGGCAGTTTATATTTACTCGCATTAACTGGTATGAAGTGGCTGGGGCCAATAACACCAATTGGTGGGCTGTGCTTTATTATTGGTTGGGTAGTTATTTTAGTGCAAGTTGCACGATTTAAGTTTTAAAGAGTTTAAGGGTTTATATGTCTAGTGTTGTGATTTACTGTCGTAGTGGGTTTGAAAACGATGCCGCTGCTGAAATAACGTTTCACGCTGCAGAGCAAGGCTTTGCGGGTTATGTAAAAGCAAAGCCAAATACGGGTTACGTTGTTTATGAATGTTTTGAAGCGCATCACAGCGACGAAATAATCAAAAAAGTTGATTTTAAAAATATGGTGTTTGCACGCCAATGGTTTGCCGGTACATTACTTGAAAACATGCCTGTGGAAGATCGCGTTGGCGCGGTAGTTGAAGCTGCAAAAGAGTTTACATTGTGCTCAGAGCTACGTGTAGAAACCCCTGACACAAATGAAGGAAAAGAGCTTTTAACGTTTTGTAAAAAAATATCAACACCACTTAAAAAAGCCCTCGAAAAACAAAATACAGTATTGCGCGAACCCAAAGCAAACCGTCCTGTAATGCATGTCATGTTTTTAACAAACAACACAGCTTATGTAGGTTACTCATATAGTTTTAATAATTCTCCATTTTTTATGGGTATTTTACGTCTTCGCATGCCAAGCGATGCACCGAGTCGATCAACATTAAAGCTTGATGAAGCGTTTAATGTATTTATTCCTGAACAACAGCGCGAATCTCGTGTTGCAGCAGGTATGCGCAGTGTCGATTTAGGCGCTTGCCCTGGGGGCTGGACATATCAGCTTGTTCGCCGTGGTATGTTTGTAAGTGCAATTGACAATGGTCCGATGAATGATGATTTGATGGAAACAGGCCAGGTTAAACATTTTAGAGCTGACGGTTTTAAATATCGCCCTGAAAAAAGAAATGTTACCTGGTTAGTATGTGATATGGTGGAAAAACCCACTAAAGTGACGACCTTAATGATTGATTGGGCTGTGAGTGCCTACGCTAAAGAGTTTATATTTAACTTAAAACTTCCAATGAAAAAACGTTTTGACAGTGTCTACGAATGCCTTTCGATGATTAGAAAAGAGCTAGATAAACAAGGTATTAACTACGAGTTGCAAGCTAAGCATTTGTATCATGATCGTGAGGAAATAACCGTTCATTTAAACGTTACTAAGGTGCCACAAAATCTATACAGCTAAGTTTTATTAGTAATAAAAAATGGGTCTGATGACCCATTTTTTGTATATTTAACTTCGATATTTGGGCCTGTAATTATCAACCCATAAACGCGTAGCCCCACACACAGCGACAGGCATTACTATTAAGTTTATAAATGGTATTGCTGTTAATAGCATAACGGCAAAGCCAAACCCATACGATAGACCTTGTTTACTTTTTAAATCGTCTTTCATCTGTTTAAACCCAATTTTATGGTTATCGAACGCATAGTCTTCGTATTGCACTGCGAACATCCAACATGTAAATAGGACCCATAATATTTGACCAATGACGGGGAGTATCCAAAGCAGTATAAAAAAACCTATAGCGCGAGGAAGGTAATAGCATAACTTTGTCCACTCGCGGGCTAGCATACGAGGTATGTCTTTTACTAATTCAGCAAAGCCATCATCGTTAATCTTTTGGCCTGTTAAATAAAGTTCTACTTTTTCGCTTAACAAAGCGTTGAAGGGGGCTGCGATAAAATTAGTGATCACTGTAAAGAGCATACTGTAGCTAAATAAAACCATTAATATAGCAATTGGCCACATTAGCCATTCAAGCCAACTTAACCATTGTGGCAACATATCATTGATGTAGCTAAAACTGTCACTTAGCCAACCGAATAAGAAAAATAGCGAGCTACCAAAAAGTAAAATATTAATTAATAATGGAATAAAAACAAAACGTTTTAACCCCTTTTGAGTAATTAATTTAAAACCTGAAAAAAAATATTCCATACCTTGTACTATCTGCACAGTAACCTCAATAAATGTTTACCACTGTAGCTAGTATAAATAGCTGAATTTTTTTGAACAGCGTTTTTAGGTAACAAAGTGTTTAAATACTAGGCTTGTTTATCTTTCGAGGTTAAGTTTTCAGCAGTGTGTTTGGTATTTAGGCAAAGCAGAGCCTATGTAGTGTGGTTATTCCCCATAAATAGGCGATAACGTAGAATAAATGCCAAGCATGCGCTGCCCGCGGAAGCTTGGCTCGGTTTTTACTTATTCTTACATGGATGTAAGCCAGTAGAGTAATACAGGAGCAGTTACCGAGCCCACTAGGTTACAAACCTCACGCCGCGATTAAATAGCCCATAGATTGAATGAATTTTAATTCTGAAAGGCCAACAGGCACTAATAATGCTATAAAGTGGCTTAACTTAATGGTGATTTATCTATGGCAGGGAATTAAGTTACTTTTTTATAGAGAGCTTAGGCTGATTCTGTTCAGCTCCCTAACGCATGCAGTTTTAGTGACATTATTTTAAAAGCGAGTAATTATAGATGGCTAAGATCTTTGTGATTGGGTTGCCCAGAACTGGCACTACTAGCATAAGTGTTGCGCTACTAGAAATGGGCTTTTCGGTGGCGCATACCGCTTTTACAAAGCAAGCATTTGAAATGTCTGATGCAATATCTGACGCACCTTGCTTTAGTGACTACATGCATTTAGACGAGTTATTCCCAAATGCTAAATTTATATACTTAAGTCGAGAGCTAAACAAATGGGTGCCTTCAATTACTATGTTGCTCGAAAAAATGGCGCCTCATTTAGATTTAAATACAGGTAAGTTTAATCCTATTTTAAAGCGTAGTTTTCATCGTACGTTCTCTGATGTATTACCCTTATCATCGACAGCGCTAGCTGGTTGTTATTTAAAGCATGAACAAGCTGTTTTTTCGTATTTCAAAAATAGTGACAATTTTTTAGCAATAAATATTAGTGAGCCTGATAGTTTGTTAAAACTAAAACAGTTTTTAGGCGTGGAGATACAAGGAAATACCTGTTTCCCTAAATTAAATATAGGACGTCAAGTCGCCAACTGGAAAGAATATAAACACCCAAATAAAATTAACTCTAATTTAGCTGGAAAAGAACATAGAAAATACTTTGACTATTCGCTGACCCCATTAAAGTGAATACGAAATATGACTTTTCTGTTATTAAAATTTTTTGCATCGACCAAATTAAATAAAATGATTGAGCTGGTAGCATATGCTATTTTTAGAGGCCTACACTGAATTTAGCAAGTAATTGCATTTAATAATGAGGGCATTCTTTATTCGCGTAAATTACTGGGTTTATTTAAACGTTTAAATAAGTAGAACGAGGTTGTTCATTTTTTACAATTCGGTATAGTTTGCCAACACATATTTTTAATATAAATTGAGATGTTCTATGCAGTTAGTTGATTTAAAACCGAATGACCAGGATGTGATTAATGTTTTTTCTGATATCGACCGACTAATAAACTCTCTATATCCAGTTGCCACTGCACAGTCTCTTACGTTAAATGAACTAAATGAGCCAAGTGTGTATGCGATTGGTTTAAAGAATGATGATGGTATTATTGCGTGTGGCGCTATTGTAAAGCAGTTTGATAAAACGCCCTATGGTGAAATTAGACGGCTTTATGTAAGCCCTAGTTATCGTGGTAAAGGGTTATCTAGGCGTATTATGCAGATACTTTTACATCACGCAGGTGAGGAGAAAATCCCACTGATCAGGCTAGAAACAGGGCCAAAGCAAATTCAATCGATTAAGCTATATGAAAATCTTGGTTTCAAACGATGTGCTAGTTTTGGGCCTTACCTCGAGAATCCACAAAGTGTATTTATGGAGTTAGGCCTAAGCCAGTAACAAAGCGCATAAAGGTTAACAGCTTCACTCTAAGTGACCACACTAAATTATTTAAGTAGCGATTAATTATAGTTTTTTATAGTGTATAAATTAAACTATAATGAATTGCTACTTTCAAATATACCCAAAGTTCATTAGTACTATTATATATTGTCTGTTAAAGATCATTTCAAAAATGCCCTCTTAAAATTAACAAAAGCAGAATACTGTTTTTGTTGGCTATAATCGTATAAAATCCGTCATTTACTATGCTCCTTAAAATACTTCAAACCATAACGTTTAAATAGCGAGACTTTCTTATCCTTTCTAAAAATGACACTAAACCAATGACAGACATAACAGTAGTAACCCATAACGGTAATTTTCATGCGGATGACGTTTTTAGTATTGCAGTACTTAAACACGTGTTGCCAGCGTTTAAACTGGTACGTACTCGCGATAAAGCGCTTATAGAAAATGCCGATTTTGTAATTGATGTAGGTGGCGAATACGACCCTGAAACGAACCGCTTTGATCATCACCAGCGTGGTGGTGCAGGCGAGCGAGAAAATGGCATTCCTTTTTCGTCGTTTGGTTTAATATGGAAAAAATACGGCTTAGCGTTGTGTGATGATAACCAAGCCGTTGCTGATAGAGTGGATTCAGGCTTAGTTTCAACTATTGACGCCATCGATTGTGGTCATGTTGAAGGGGTATCAAAAGGGATAAGCTTGAGCCAAACAATCTCAATGTTTAACCCTACGTGGGAAGAAGAAAGTAACTTTGATACTTGTTTTGACGAAGCCGTTGAATTTGCAGCTCGCATGCTTATTCGTTTTATCGCTTCGGCTCACGGAAGTGTAAATGCAAAAGAGATTGTCGCCAAAGCAATTGAAAATGCTGAAGATGCCAGAGTAATCGTACTTGAAAAATACACACCGTGGAAAAAAACGGTGCATATTTTATCAAGCGATGCGCTATACATGGTTTACCCATCGCATTCTGGACAATGGATATTACAAACTGTACCCGTTGAGCCAGGTTCGTTTGAAGATAGAAAATCGCTGCCTAAAGCATGGTCTGGTTTATCTGACCAAGCGTTTGTAGATGAAACAGGTATTGACGACGCTGTGTTCTGTCACAATGGTTTATTTATAGCGGGCACTAAGTCGTTTGAAAGCACAATGAAACTTGCCACTATGGCGCTTAGCGAATAACAACTCAGATTCATAACGAATACTAAGCATAACAATTTATATAGATTGTTATGCTTGTTATCTTAGCGCGGAGCATTATGTTTGAATTAAAAACAATCGCACTTTTTACTATTACAGCCTTAGCAGAAATAGTGGGTTGCTATTTGCCCTACCTTTGGCTTAAGCAAGATAAAAGCATTTTACTTTTAATTCCAGCGGCTTTAAGTTTGGCACTATTTGCATGGTTGCTCTCTTTACATCCTACTGCTGCCGGGCGTGTGTATGCAGCTTATGGCGGCGTATATATTTGCGTTGCGCTATTATGGTTATGGGTTGTTGATGGCGTAAAGCTTACTATGTGGGATATTATCGGTGGTTTAGTTGCACTGCTGGGTATGGCAATAATTATGTTCGCCCCAAAAAGTGCATAGCTAGCTTATACTCAATTAATCGAATTCGCCTGCACACTACTGCAATTTCCTACTTTCAATGCCACAGGCAATACCTAACGCTACATATGCGCCAAGTAATGATTTAAGCTGGTGGATGTTATCCATCGCGTTTTAGACGTGTAGTTTTTATTCATGTTGCAGAATACATAGGTATTACTTGGTCACAACACGTTGGCTAAATAGCAGTAATTTGAGGCGTTGAGAACACCTTACTCTAATCCATCAAAAGTAAATTCAATAAGCAAAGTAACTCAAGATTAATTTTAGTGAATGAGCTAACTCATTTTGCTAATAAAATTTATAATGAGTCATTTAAAAACAGCCATTTTTTACAACTTTTCTTATCTTTAATAATCATCAAAGTCCTATTTTATATACGCTAGCGAGCAATACGTGATTGGTTGTTTTATCAACATTAAAAATCACTCGTTACGAGTAAAAATACTTGTTGGACTTAAATCTCTATTTTTCTTTTAATGCGCGGCACTAGCCGAGTCGGCATTAATTAAATAAAAGAGAAAGATAAATGAAAGAAACAACATCACTAGAACAAGCTCGTACGAGCTACAATGTTCGTCATTGGAGCCAAGGTTTTTTTGGTATTAATGATCAAGGTGATGTGTATGTTGCACCCAAGGCTCATGCACCAGAGCAAACCATTGCATTAACAGATATCGCAAAGCAACTACAAGATAAAGGTTTAAGCTTACCTGCTTTAGTTCGTTTTCCGCAAATTTTACACCATCGTGTACACAGCTTATGCGGCGCATTTAATACTGCGATTGAAAACTATGGTTACCCTAAAGACTACCTATTAGTTTACCCAATAAAAGTAAACCAACAACGTGAAGTGGTTGAAGAAATAGTAGCAAGCCAAGCACAAGTAGAAAAAAAGCAACTTGGTTTAGAGGCAGGCAGCAAGCCTGAACTACTCACAGTATTAGCATTAGCTGAAAAAACCAGCGCTGTTATTGTATGTAATGGCTACAAAGATAAAGAATACGTACGTTTAGCACTTATTGGCGAAAAGCTAGGTCATAAAGTGTATATCGTACTTGAAAAGCTTTCTGAGCTAGACATGGTACTTAGCCAAGCAAAAGAGCTTAACGTAAAACCACGCATTGGTATTCGTGTACGTTTAGCGTCGCAAGGTAAAGGTAAATGGCAAGCGAGTGGCGGCGAAAAATCAAAATTTGGTTTATCTGCATCGCAAGTTTTGCATGTAGTTAATCGTTTAAAAGACGCAAACCAGCTTGATTTGCTTCAGCTAGTACATTTTCACTTAGGGTCACAAATGGCGAACATTCGTGACGTACGTTTAGGTGTAAGCGAAGCGGCGCGTTTTTACTGTGAGCTACGTAAATTAGGCGCAGAAATTGATTGCCTTGATGTAGGCGGTGGTTTAGCTGTTGATTACGACGGCACGCGTAGCCAATCGCATAACTCTATGAATTACAGCTTAGCTGAATATGCAAATAACATCGTGTACACCATTGGTGATACATGTAAGCAATATGAGCAACCAATGCCGACTATTATTTCTGAGTCGGGTCGTGCGCTTACGGCGCATCATGCTGTGCTTATTTCTAATGTTATTGGTACTGAAAGCTATACGCCAGAAGAGTTAGTAGCGCCAGCGGCAGATGCACCTCTGTTATTAAAAAACATGTGGGCATCGTTTGTACAGTTAACTGATTTAACGGATGACCGTGCATTAATTGAAATTTATCACGACAGCCAAGGTGATTTAGCTGAAGCGCATAATCAATTTGCACTCGGTTTATTAGACTTAGCGCAGCGTGCGTGGGCTGAGCAAATTAATATTCGTATTTGTTATGAACTTAACAAGCACATGGATAATAAAAACCGTTTTCATCGTCCTATTATTGACGAGTTAAACGTTCGTTTAGCCGATAAGTTTTTTGTAAACTTTTCGTTATTTCAATCGCTTCCAGATGCATGGGGCATTGATCAAGTGTTTCCGGTATTGCCATTAAGTGGCTTAACGCAAGCACCAAAAAAGCGTGCTGTATTACTTGATATAACCTGTGATTCAGATGGCGCACTTGAACATTACGTAGATGGACAAGGTATTGAAAGCACATTACCTGTACCAGAGTTTAGTGCTGATAAACCTTATTTAATGGGCTTTTTCTTGGTGGGTGCTTATCAAGAAATTTTAGGTGACATGCATAACTTGTTTGGCGATACGCACAGCGCAATTGTCAATATGGATGAGCAAGGCGTTGCAAGTATTACCGAGATAAACCAAGGTGACACTGTTGCCGATATGATGCGCTATGTACATTTAGATGTAGAAAGTTTTCAGCAATCATACGAGCAGTTAGTAAGCACTAAAATTGAAAAACACGAACAGCAAAGCGTTTTAGACGAGTTGCAAAGCGGCCTTGATGGCTACACTTATTTAGAAGAGTTATAAGCAATGTCGACTTTGTTTGGTCACGCAGATCACTCATTGTACTCAAATGGGATGACGTTTTTACGTCGTCCTATGGTGCAAAATATTAATGCAATTGATGCAGACGTAGTCGTTTTAGGCTTACCGTTTGATTTAGCGACATCGGGTCGCCCTGGTGCGCGCTTAGGCCCTGATGCAATTCGTCGTGCATCGGTTCATTTAGCATGGGAAGACACTAAGTACCCGTGGACGTTCCCGTTGTTTGAGCGCCTAAAAGTGGCAGACGCAGGGGACTTTACTTACCCTGTCGGGGATTCTGAGTATTTTACTGCGCAACTTGAAATGGCTGCTGATCAAATACTCCGTCAAGGTAAAACGCTATTAGGTTTAGGGGGCGATCACTTTGTAACGCTTCCGCTATTACGTGCTCACGCAAAAATACATGGCAAAATGGCGTTAGTACATTTTGATGCGCACACCGATACCTATAGCAATGGCTCGCGTTTTGATCACGGCACTATGTTTTATCATGCGCCAATGGAAGGGCTGATTGATGTTGAGCACAGTATACAAATAGGTATTCGTACCGATTTTGATCAAAGTAAACATGAGTTTGCTGTGATTGATGCAATGCAAGCCAACGATTTACATGCAAATGATATTGCAGCGCAAATACTTGAACGAGTAGGTGACCTACCTGTTTACTTAACGTTTGATATTGATTGTTTAGACCCTGCGTTTGCGCCTGGTACAGGCACTCCTGTGTGCGGTGGTTTAACGTCAGATAAAGTACTTAAAGTACTGCGTGCGCTAAAAGGCATAAACATGGTAGGTATGGATGTGGTAGAAGTATCACCTTCGTACGACCAAAGTGAGCTTACCGCTATTGCCGCAGCAACCATTGCGAGCGAATTACTGCATTTGTGGACGCATAAAAACAAGTACTAATTATATAACTTAAGTACTACAAAAAAGGGTATGCGCAGGCATACCCTTTTTTATTTAGAGGTATCGATTATTCAGCAGCTTAATTTCCTTTAACCAAATAACGCTTAGCCCAATAAGAGGCAGGTTAGTAGTAACAGGGTTAAATGCTTCAATAAGTAATTGTGGCTGCATTGCAACTACAGCGAGTAAAAGGCCAATTAATGCTAAAATATTTAAAATTACTAGGTGTTTATTTTTATAAAACACAAATAAACACAATCCAAATATAATTTCGCCAACACCCGCCGAACGTGTAATTAAGTCAGACACTTCTGCTGAAAAACCAGCACTGTCAGTCATTAATTTTTCAAGTGGTGCAATATGATAAAGCTTTGGAAAAAAGCCATGATATATCCAACTTAAACTCACTATGTAGCGAGCAAGTTGAATATAACCGCGATTATTTCCTAGCATTGTCAATACGCTCTTGTGCACTTGGGTGGCTAGACAAGTACTCTAAAAAGTCATTTACTTTTTCGAGGTGCTCGTTTTTGCTGGTATGGCTTTCTTGTAGGGCCTCTATTGCATCAGCAAAGTCATTACTCGAATACCCAAGCGACTCTAATTGAATGAGTGCAAAGGTATCTGCCTCGCGTTCCATATCTCGTGAAAACCCTTGCTGAGCAAACGATGCACCCGTACCTAATGCAACCTCTGCAACCCCTTCTAAATCACCAAATACAACCGCTAGCACAATCGTACTTGCGGCAGATTGTGCTGTAATACGTACGCTATGCTGGTGGACTACATGGCCCATCTCGTGTAGCAATACCGCTTTTAGTGCATTGGGTTTATCGGCAAGTAAATTTGCTAAATCATCTGTGACCACGATACGGCCATGGGGTAGTGCAAACGCGTTAGCACCAAAGCTGTCTGATTTATAAAACGATAATCTATAAACCGATTGATCAAGCGATAACGCATTAAGCATACTTGTAAAATGTGCTTGTACTTTAGCTTGCTGCTCTGCGGGGAGCTCACTTGGGTCAAGCGCAATCTTTTTAATAAGTGTAAAGCTTTGCTCCCCCATTTGTTCCACAACATTACGTGGCAGGGTATCAACACTGTAAACAGCAATGGCCGGTACCGCTTTATAAAGTACTAACCACATAAAAAGTGGTGTAAATATGACTGCGGCTAAAATTGCCCATTTACTTTTTTCAAGGCGCTCCATTATGTGATGGTTATTTTCTTTAAATGGCCATCTGTAACTTACATCTTGAGGAATAAAACGACTACCATCTTCAAAGTTTAGTTCGTCGGCAAGTCCTGCCATCCCCGAACTTAATTTTAGACTTGAGATTGCGTGGCGAGCTATAACGTGTTCATCGTTAATAACTTCAATGTGCGTGTCGCTAATAGTTGCAACACACACTTGATAGTTACTCGATGCGATGGGGAAAAAATGTCCCTTTACATGCATAGTGAGCTCTTAAGTTAGAGAAAGGTCAATATCAAATACGTTTGCAGCTTCCTCAGCAAATGATGATTGCTGTTCTTGCGCGGTATCGATTAGGTTTAATGCACCAGGATAAATAGTGACGTTAGTTACATCAGCGAGCATTTTTGATGTACGTACTTTTGTCCATGGGTATGCAAGCCCTAAAGAAAATACAATAGCCAACATATTTGTTAATAGTAAAACAGCGAAAGGAATTGGTTTTAGCTCTGATTTAAATGTGGCAACGCCTTCAAAATGGCTGTTATCAAAAATGTGATTACGAATAGCGGCGTGCCATACAGCAGAAACAATGGCAATCATTAGTACATAGGCAATCATCATAAAGATAGGAAGCATAACCATAGCAGCGGAGTTTTCTAAATTTTGTTGATTTTCAACATCTATTAAGTTGAGGCCAAATAACCCTAAAATTCCCATAAAGAGCACCATGGTGATAGAGCTCACTACAAAACAAATAAGCGCTGTTAGGTAATAGGTTTCGCCTTTTAGGTTTACAGTAAGTGGTTTGTCACCGTAACTAATATTGCTATGGATATAGCTATCAATACGTTTTATAACATAAGGCATTAATAAATAAAGTGTAAATATGCTGGCGATAGGCAAAAGTATAAAGTTAATAAAGGCTTCGCCGTAATTGCCTTTAAAAGTAAAACGAACATTACGATGGCGCGTCATACGCAGATTAAAACGTAAACCTTGATTAATAATCCATGGCATTAAAAAGATAAAACCAAGAGCAATAAACAGCCCTAAAATAGGCAAAAAGCTAATAGAGAATGTGTAAATAAAAAATACAACAACCGCTAAAATCCGACCTTTTAAAATTTGTATTGGTGTTGCTAGGTAGTCAAAGCTATGACCATCTATACGAGTGTGGCCGTAAAAATAGCGATGCGTACGTACTTTAGCCCACGCTGAATATATGCCAAGCGTAATAACGCTAAGTAATATATTTACAATCCAAATTCCAAAAAACTCACCGCCTTTACCACTAAATTGCACTTTTCCGCTAAAAATTGGTTCAGCAGGCTCATTTATTGGTGGGCTTGTTTCAGAGAGGGTAGGGTGTATTGATTCCATTAAAATTATGTCCATATTTTTTTTGTTAATTTACCTATTTTTAGTGCAAAATTCAATGTTTATAATTATCTCACCCTTCTGTAAACAGCTATAAATAGGCGTTTTAAGTATTGAGTTAAATACTCTAATACTTTTTTATAAATAAACCTCGCTGGTTTTATTTATTTGGCTGGTAACTGGGAACTTTAGCTTTTTAATATGCGATTTAGCTACTATACATAGTTAATGCTGCTTAAATGTAATGGCATTAATTATGTATTAAGCACACCTACGTACAATAAACGCAATTGATTTATATGCCAAAATAATAGACTGTAATAGTAGTGGGGATGTAAATTTATTTAGGTTTTACAGCTTTTATCACCGCTTTAAATAACATTAGGATATTTATTATGTTTCAAGCAGTCGTGTTAGGGGGATTAGAATTTAGTCCGCTGATTGTTTACTTCCCAATTGCGTTTATTTTAACAGCGCTGACTCGTTTTGTTTTGCATCAATTAGATTGGCATGACCGTATTTGGAAAGTGGCTTGGTTTGAAGTGTCACTATTTGTTTGTTACTTGGCACTGGCCGTCTATTTATACCAATTTGCTTAATTAAGTGAGCTATTTTGAGGTAAGAAAACCGTGTCGATAACAAGGCAAAAATTTCGTTATTTAGTTGTTCTATATCAGAAATTTTTAACACAGTTAGCGTCTGGTTTAAGCCCTCAAATTGCTCAAGTATTATTGCGGATTGGTATTACTAAGTGGAAGATAAATTGAATGATTAAATATCTGCGTATTACTTTTACTATCTTGGTTGTTATAGCTGCGGTTTTTGCTGGGCGTTGGGTATGGACTGACTACATGCATACTCCTTGGACGCGTGATGGGCGTATTCGAGCCGATATTGTCACGGTTGCTCCAGACGTGTCGGGCTGGGTAACTGTTTTAAATATTAAAGATGGTCAAAATGTACAAAAAGGCGAAGTACTTTTTAATGTTGATAAAAAGCGTTATCAAGCAGCGCTTGATAAAAGTAAAGCCAATACAGAAAATGCGCTATATACATGGGAACTTGCCAAGCACAAATACGAAAGACGTGTTGAGCTAAACACTCAACAGGCAATTAGTGAAGAAACGCTAGAATCAACTCGTATTAATACTAAAATTGCTGAAGCAAATTATAACTTAGCTAAGACAGAGCAAACAATTGCGCAGTTAAATGTTGATAGAACACAAGTACTTGCGCCTGCATCGGGGCAAATAATTAATCTGAATTTACGCCAAGGCAACTATGTAGCTCAAGGCACACCTGTGTTTGCTATTGTTCAGTCCGATTCGTTTTATGTAACGGGTTACTTTGAAGAGAGTAAAATACCGCTTATTTATCCTGATCAAAAAGCTAAAATAGCCCTTCTAAGCGGTGGTAAGCAATTAACAGGGCATGTAGTGAGTGTAGGTAAAGCCATTGCAAATACGAATACACAAAGTAACGGTCAGCTTTTACCACAAGTACAACAAACATTTAATTGGGTACGTTTATCACAGCGTATACCTGTTGATATTAAGTTAGATTCATTGCCCGAAAATACACAGCTTAGCGCAGGGATGACCGCCACTATACATCTCGCTACGCGCTAAGGGGAATACAGTGGGCGTAGTATTACAAAATTTGTTTTTTCCTAAAAAACAGGCAATTATTTTTGCGACTAAGGGCGTTATAGCCATGGTGATGGCGCTCACTATTGCTATGTCGCTTAATCTTGAAAGGCCTTATTGGGCGTTAGTCTCGGCTATATTTTTGCAATTACGCCCGCAAAGCGGATTGGTTATTGAAAAAGCAATTTGTCAAATAATAGGCACCATAGTGGGCGGTTTATTTGGCATATTGCTTTTAACTCAGTTAATTCTCTACCCTTATTTAGCGCTCGGTGCACTGGCATTATGGTTGGGAGTAAACTCTGCGTTATCGGCAATGGTACGCCAAGCAAACTTTGTGTATGCGTTTGCTATGGCCGGTGTAACAGCCGCCATTATTGTGCTTTTAGTCATGGTTACTCCGGCAATGGTAAGCAGTCAAAGTATATTTGATATTGCACAAGCGCGAGTAAGCGAAATAATAATTGGCTCTGTATGTGCTGGGCTTGTGAGTCATCTATTTTGGCCTGTAAAGGTTAAACATTTACTGCAAACACAAGCGCGGTCGGTTATAAATCAAACGCTGCATTATTTAGTAACTGAGCTTGATTTTAAGGGCTCTCACGAAAATCGCCATCAGCAAATAGATGGCATTATGGCAACATTGGGATCAATAAACGAAGATTCCAGCGCAGTAAGGTACGAAGGACCAAAAGGTCCAGGGCGCTCGCGTGCTGCAAATCAGTTGTCGCAAAAAGTACTTTCTTTATTGGCCTTAATTCAAATAATTGGCCGTCTACAGCGAAACCACGAAGATCTTATTACACCTACTTTAGATAAATTAATAAGTAAACTTAAGCAGGTATTTGCGCAAATTAAAGAGTCTGACGATTTTGATTACTGCGCCGAACAAGTTAAAACGCTGCGTAAAGAGCTAACCGACTATAGAGCAAATACGGTGTGTGATTCGCCATTTGAATCTCACATGCTCAATGTGAGCTTAGAAGTAGCAGCCGACTTAACAATTTTACTACGCGCATACAGAGCTTTAGAAGAGCGTGATAAAACATTATTAAATGCACCCAGTATGCTTACATATCGCGACCCATTAGCTGGCATAATTGTTGGATTTAGAACTGCTTTGGTGTTTTCTATCGGCGCATTTATTTGGATTAATACAGGCTCTTCTGCTGCATTATTAATTATGATTTTACCGGTCATATTTTCGATAATGTTGGCGAGAATACCGTTAGCTATTTTACAGGTGGTAATAAAGCGTTTATTGGTAGGCGTGGTGGTTGCTGCTATTGTAACTATTTTTTACGCACTCAATTTATTATCACAAAGTGGTGGGCAATTAGAAATATTACTACTTGTATTAGCAGGGCCTTATTTTCTGGGTTTACTGCTGCTAGCTGATCAACAAACATTGCCATATGGCTTGGGGTTTTGTATCCCATTTACGATTTTGGTAAGACCCAGTACCGATATGAGCCTTGCGTTTTCAATCGATTACACACTTAGCTCTGCAATGGCAATTTTTGCGGGGGTGAGTATTTTATTTTGGATTTTTCAGTTATTTACAGGTCCGAGTGTACAATTACTTGTTCATCGTGTTTTTAAGGCTACTTATAAAGATTTACTCGAAATAAATAACCATCCAACCCCAAGTATTTGGTATAACCGCCGCATGGCCGATAGGTTAATACGCTTAACTAATTACGATCAAGGTTCACACTCACGCGTTATTACAGACCTTGCACTAACCGCTCTAAACTTAGGGCATGCGTCGGTTCGATTAAACTCAATTTGTGAAAATTTGGCTGGTAATACAAAGCTAAAGTATTTAAATGAGTGGCAGCGTACATTAGCCGATGCATTTATGTTGGCAACCAAGGGCAAGTTTAATAATAAGTTTAAGCAAGCGTCAGATAATCTTTATGAGGAATTGGCTCAGACGGTTGACGATTCAAATCAATTAGAGGCAATAAAAGGCATGTTTATTCGAATTAATCTGACCTTCGAAAGAAGTGCGAGTAAGATAAATTAGCCCCATTCGCTGCTTTTCGAGTTCAGATGTTATAACGAAATCTGTTATACTTGCTGGATAATTTTATGGGGCTGTTATGATTTCAAAAAACCAACTCAAACTTATTCGCCAACTTGGCCAAAAAAAGTACCGAAAGCAATATAATCAATACCTTGTACAGGGTGAGAAAAACGTACTTGAGTTATTAAACAGCCCATTAAATGTGGTTAATATTTTTGCTACAAACGAATTTATAAATGCGTACCAAGGTAAGTATCCGCACGCTAATTTTATTGAAGCGGATGAAGAAGCCCTCACCAAAGCCAGCACGCTAGTTAGCAATAATGCAGCCATTGCTATTGTTGATATGCCAACGGCGGCTTTACCACAAGCAAGTGGCTTAATACTCGCACTTGATGGCGTATCAGACCCTGGTAATTTAGGCACGATAATAAGAGTGGCAGACTGGTACGGTATTAAACATATAGTAACTAGCACCGACAGCGCAGACGCTTACAACCCAAAAACAATTAGCGCCACGATGGGCTCATTTGTAAGGGTATCGGTAAGCCAAGTAGATTTACCTGATTACCTACAGTCTTTAAATTTACCTGTTTACGGTGCTTTTTTAGATGGGCAAAGCGTGCATAAAACCCAATTTACGGGCTCAGGCGTTTTACTAATGGGCAGTGAGTCGCATGGAATACGCGAGACATGTGCAAAATTAGTAACTAATAAAATCACCATCCCCGCTTTTGGTGGTGCAGAATCGCTTAATGTTGCAATGGCGACCGGTATTATTTTAGATAATTTTAAACGACAAGCTTAACAATTTAACTGTTAATGAGTTAAATTGTTTGTAATCAATAACAATAATAATCGGTAATAACAATAAGATGCGCTTAAGCACTATTAAATTAGCGGGCTTTAAATCGTTTGTAGAGCCCACTAAAATTCCATTTCCTGATCAAATGACGTGTGTTGTTGGCCCCAATGGCTGTGGCAAATCTAACGTTATTGATGCAGTACGATGGGTGCTAGGTGAAAGCTCTGCTAAAAACCTGCGTGGCGATGCCATGACCGACGTTATTTTTAATGGCTCAACTAATCGAAAAGCCATATCACAAGCCTCTGTAGAGCTTGTTTTTGATAACGATAAAGGAAGTCCTTCAAACACATTTGCCGATCGAAACCAAATTGCTATTAAGCGTTTAGTAACGCGCGACGGACAGTCACTGTATTTTTTAAATGGCAGTAAATGCCGTAAGCGCGATATTACCGATATATTTTTAGGCACCGGTCTTGGTCCACGTAGTTACGCAATTATTGAGCAAGGGATGATCTCGCGCTTAATAGAAAGTAAACCACAAGAGCTGCGCGTATTTTTAGAAGAAGCCGCTGGCGTTTCTAAATACAAAGAGCGTCGCCGCGAAACACAAACTCGTATAAAAAGCACTCGCGAAAATCTTGAACGTTTGTTAGATGTGCGTAAAGAACTACAAAGCCAGCTCGATAAATTGGCTGTGCAGTCGGTTGATGCAAAAAAATACCGCGAATTAAAAGCGCAAGAACGTACATTAAAAGGCCAAATTGCGGTTTTAAAATGGCAAAAGTTGCATCAGCAGCAACTTGAAAAAAGTGCCCAAATTAAAAAACTGAACGATCAAATATCGTTTTTTAAAACCGCTAACTCAGGGCATGACGATGTACTTGCAAGCTTAGAAGGGCAAGTACAAGCCCAGCAAGATAAACTAAGCGATGCACAGCATCAGCAACATGTAATACACACAGAGCTTACTCGCGCTGAGCAACAACAAATCAATGTAAAGCAGCAAACCCAAACGCTTAAACAAAGTTTAATTAAATTACAGCAACGCCAAATTCAAAGTGCTGAGGTGAAATCGCAGCAGCAAATTGTGTGCGAGCAACTCAACGAAGCCCTGCAAGAGGCAAGTGAAAATGCCTTAATATGTGAAGAGCAAGTTAGTGGGTTAACGCATGAACTTGAGGAATTATTAGCACTTAAGCAGCGCCACCATACTCATTGGCAAGCTTTGTGTGATCAACAGCAACAGCTTAATAATAACGTGCAACTACATAGTAGTCACATTAAACAAACTCAGCAGCAAATTGATCATGTTAACGAGCAAATTGATCAGTTAACTGTTCAGCTTAGCGAGCTACAAAGTAGTGATGTAGAGCAGCAGTTAATACAGCAAACACAGCAAACACAAACCTTAACTCAAGAACTTGCCGCTAAACAAACAGCACATACGAAGTGCACTGCTAAGCTTGAAATGCAAAATGAGCTTGTTAATAACTCACAAACACAATATTCGACGCTCACTCAAACAATAAACGAGTTAAAAGCCAGTATAACGGGGCTTAAAAGTACATTAGGGCTTGATGAGAAAAGTGTACGTACTAATGGTTTGTTTAATCAGCTAAGTGTTAAAGAGGGCTTTGAGCTTCTGATAGAGCAAGCACTTAAATCTTTAGAGCATTTAAATGTAAGTGAGCAGCAAGCTAATAACAGTGTATGGCCAAATAGTAATAAACGCATGCCAACAAATAGCTTAGCTGCATTCATAACAAGCGGTGTTTATCCAGAGCATTTAGCACGTATTGCTTATAGCGAGGGCGGTGATTTAGCAATACTAAAAGATAGTTTTTATACAGCTGTTATGGATAAAAACGGTGCTCTATATGGTCGTAATTGGCATGTAAGTGCAGAATGTAATGCAGAAAACTCATTACTTTTAAAGCATAAGCAATTGCAAGATAAAGCTAAGCAGTTAACTAATACTGAGGGCGAGTTACAACAAGTAACACACACTCGTGACGAACATGCAGCTGAGCAAATAAAATTAATTAACGAACAAAGCGAGCTAAAAGAAGCGATACATGAGCTTGCGCAAAATATAGCGGTAGCCGGTACGCGAAGCGATATGCTCAAACAGCAAGTAGCGTACTTTAAGTTACAACTAGAAAAGCTACAACAACAAAAACAGCAATTAACAAATCAGCTTTTACAATTAAATACCGTGCTTGATGAGCAAACTGCGCAATTTGAAGTGTTAAATGATCAGCAACTTAACTTAGCGGATGAAGTAGACGCTGCAAATAGTTTGCGCTCACAAAGTGATAAAAGTTATAGCGAAGCATTAAGCATACTTGAGCAATATAAAACACAAGCACATAAGGCAACGCTATCAGAGCAAAAGGCACGCAGTGAATGGCAGTTAAGCCAAACCAAATTGAGCCATGCAGAGCAAGAGCACGTTAGTGCATCTGAAGGTGCGCAAGAACTACTTAGTGAAATAGAAGAGCTGCTGATACCAGAGCAAGAACTTAGCGATAAAATTACGCAGCTCTTAGCACAGCATCAAAAAGGTGAGCAGGCATTAGTATTGCTACAAAAAGAATTAGCTCAGGCGAAAGAGAGCTTAAACACTAAGCAAGTAAGCCTTAAAAATTCACAAGGTGAGCTGGTGGGCTTGCAACAGCAGCACCAAAAGCTAACAATTGAAGAGCAAAGCTTACTGATAAAAGCACAAGCTGCGCTTGAACCATTAGAAGAGTTGAAACAAAGCTTAAAAGCGATACTTGATGAATTACCAGATTCATTAAATTTGAGCGCAGCGCAAAATCAGTTAACCGGATTTACTAATCAGTTAGATAAATTAGGTGCAGTAAACTTAGCGGCAATAGAAGAGTTTGATTTAGCCAAAGCTCGTAGTGATTATCTTGATAATCAATTAGATGATTTAACAAAAGCGTTAAATACCCTTGAAGGTGCTATTCGTAAAATTGATATTGAGACCAAAACACGCTTTAAAGCGACGTTCGATCAAGTTAACGAAGACTTTGCTGAGCTATTTCCTAAAGTTTTTGGTGGTGGCAGTGCGTATTTAGAATTAACCAGTGACGATTTACTCGAAAGTGGTGTTAGTATAATGGCACGACCACCGGGTAAGAAAAATTCAACAATTCACTTGTTAAGTGGTGGAGAAAAAGCGCTGACCGCATTATCATTAGTGTTTTCTATATTCAGGCTCAATCCAGCCCCATTTTGTATGCTGGACGAAGTAGATGCACCATTAGATGATGCTAATGTTGTTCGCTTTTGCCGTTTGGTTGAAGAAATGTCACAATCAGTACAGTTTATTTATATTAGCCATAATAAGATTGCGATGGAAATGGCGGGTAGATTAACAGGTGTAACTATGGCAGAACCTGGCGTATCGCGTATGGTTGCTGTAGATATAGAACAAGCAGTGCAACTTGCACATGTATAAATTTTTATAACAAGTATATTAGTTTCAATTAATATACAGGCTTTAGGCATATCAAATAAGAAAAGGTGAGGGGATGGCCGAACAATTAAGATGGGTTTTAATCATTATCAGTGTAGTTGTCATTGGTGGTTTATTAATACATGGATTGTGGTCTGTTAGAAAAAAAGACCGCCCAGAAGTGTTAAATAACGAACGGGTTGAACCATTGCAAGAAAGTGCACCAGCTTCATCTAAATCATTTCCTACAGAGGCAGAGCTAAAAGAGCCTGTGGTAGAAGAACGTGATGAACCACAATTCGGTGAGCTTAACTTTGATGAGAATGAGCCACAAATTGATACAAGCGTACCAGCAGTGCCCATTGAAGATGACCTAGAAGTAGTTGATGATCTAGAAGCAAAAGAGCAAAATGATGAAAAATCATCTGCGCAAATGCCTGACTTTGTTATTGTGCATATTCAAATGCCAGAAGGGCTTAGCATGCAGGGCAGTAAATTATTACCAGCCGTTAACACGTTAGGTTTTAAATATTCTGAGGAAGGCTTTTTTAATCGCCACTTAGATCCGGCAGGCCAAGGCCCTGTATTATTTAGATTAGTAAATATGTACAACCCAGGTACGTTTGATATTGATAATATGGAACAGTTTAGTACCGCAGGGGTTAGCTTATTTATGACATTGCCGTGCGACGGTGACGGCCTAGCAGCATTTAACATGTTGCACAGTGCAGCTAAAAAGTTAGCTGACGAGTTTGGTGCGCAAATTTTAGATGCAGAGCGAAATGAAATGACCGTAGAACGCGTCAGGCAGTATGTTGAGCAGGTCCGTTCTTTTTCAGCGTAAATAGCGCACATATTATATTTTTATAAGCCACTGGATGATTATTCATCAAAGTGGCTTTTTTTATGTTTATTGAGGTTTAAATGTCTAGCAGCATTAGTGAGCAAGTTAATCATCTTCGTACTACATTAGAGCAACACAATTATAACTATTATGTGCTTGACACCCCCAGTATTCCTGACTCTGAATACGATAGGTTATTACGCGAACTAAGCGCACTAGAAACCGAGCACCCTGAATTTTTAACCGCCGACTCCCCAACACAAAAAGTAGGCGGTGCAGCACTGAGTAAATTTGAGCAAGTAGCGCACCAAGTACCCATGCTTTCACTTGATAACGCCTTTAGTGAAGAAGAGTTCACTGCGTTTAATCGCCGTATAAAAGAGCGTTTAATGAGTACCGATGAGCTTACTTTTTGTTGTGAGCCAAAACTTGATGGTTTAGCTGTATCAATTATTTATCGTGATGGTGTACTTGTACAAGCGGCTACGCGAGGTGATGGTTTTACCGGTGAAAACATTACTCAGAATGTAAAAACAATTCGTAATGTACCACTTAAGTTACGTGGTGATTACCCAAAAGAGCTTGAAGTGCGCGGCGAAGTATTTATGAACAGCGCCGGCTTTGACAAACTAAATTCGGAAGCGCAAAAACGTGGAGACAAAGTATTCGTTAATCCGCGTAACGCAGCGGCAGGTAGCTTACGCCAACTCGACTCTAAAATTACCGCTAAACGCCCATTGATGTTTTATGCTTACAGTACTGGACTTGTTGCTGATGGCAGCATTCCAGAGGATCACTATCAGCAACTAGAAAAGCTGACTGACTGGGGGTTGCCACTGTGCCCAGAAACAAAATTAGTTGAAGGTCCTAAAGCCGCGCTTGAGTACTACAGCGATATTTTAACGCGCCGTAGCGAGCTTAAATATGAAATTGATGGCGTAGTGATCAAAATAAACCAAAAGGCCTTACAAGAGCGTTTAGGCTTTGTAGCACGTGCTCCTCGTTGGGCTATTGCTTATAAGTTTCCGGCGCAAGAAGAAATAACTCAATTACTTGATGTTGATTTTCAAGTAGGGCGCACAGGGGCAATTACGCCAGTTGCGCGTTTAGAGCCTGTTTTTGTCGGTGGTGTAACCGTATCAAATGCAACACTTCATAATAGCGATGAAATTGCACGTTTAGGTGTAAAAGTAGGCGACACGGTTATTATTCGTCGCGCAGGAGATGTAATCCCGCAAATAACACAAGTTGTACTTGAACGCCGTCCTGATGATGCTAGAGATATTGAATTTCCAGTGACTTGTCCGATTTGTGATTCGCATATTGAAAAAGTGGAAGGTGAAGCTGTAGCCCGTTGTACTGGCGGGCTTGTGTGTCCTGCACAACGCAAACAAGCGATAAAACATTTTGCTTCACGAAAAGCGCTAGACATAGATGGCCTTGGCGATAAGATTGTTGATCAACTTGTAGATAGAGAGCTTATAAAAACGCCCGCTGATTTATTCGTTTTAAAACAAGGGCATTTTGAATCACTTGAACGTATGGGACCTAAGTCAGCTAAAAACTTAGTAACAGCACTTGATGAAGCTAAAGGCACTACGCTCGCTAAGTTTTTATACTCACTAGGTATTCGTGAAGCGGGGGAAGCGACAGCACAAAATTTAGCTAATCACTTTTTAACCCTTGAAAATGTAATTAATGCCAGCATTGATAGTTTAACGCAGGTAAGTGATGTCGGTGAAATAGTTGCAGCGCATGTTCGCGGTTTTTTTGCTGAAGAGCATAATTTAGCGGTAGTAAACGCATTAATAGAGCAAGGCGTAAATTGGCCAGCGTTAAGTGCGCCTTCTGAGGAAGAGCAACCACTCGCAGGACTTACATATGTACTTACCGGCACGCTTAATACACTTAACCGTAATGATGCTAAAGCTCGCTTGCAGCAATTAGGTGCTAAAGTCTCGGGTAGCGTATCGGCTAAAACAGATGCGTTAGTCGCAGGTGAAAAAGCAGGTTCAAAACTAACTAAAGCGCAAGATTTAGGTATCGACATACTCACGGAAGATGAATTAATTGAGCTGCTTAAAAAGCATAATGGCTAGGAAAACGACAATGAGCCGATATGGGCCAGAATACTGGGATAAGTACGGAAGTTACCGTACACCTATAGCATTTCATTTAAGTTTGCTGGTGCTTTTACGTGGCTATTTTATTTGGGTTATTGCGGCTTTAAGCCGCAGGCCTGAACTGGATTTAATGTCGTTATTTTTTAAAAATAAAAATGATTTTTTTATCGCAATAGCAATTGGAAGTATTGCAATAATACCGACTATTTTATTTTGTTTACGTCGGCCGCGAGACTCCCACAGTGCGAGCGACAGGTTAGCAAAAGTATGGCGACATATGCGCTGGCCTCTTATTTTATGTGCTGTTGTTGATTTAACATGGTTAAGTATTCAAGCCGCGCATAGCCATTATCGATTTTCATCATTTTTAGCAGTACAAATGATGATTGTTTTATGGGTATTGTGGTATTTGGTGAAAAGCCGTTATTTAACCGTTTTTTTTAATGATTGGCCTGAGCCGACAGAAAAAGCATCAGAAGAAAAAAAGCGACTTAAAAGGGATTAGTTGTGGACGCTGTAAATAAAAAAATAGCGATAGCTATATCGTTAATAGGGTTAGTACTTATTATTTTAATGATTAGCACTGAGCTTTTAGAATTTATGTGGTTTAAAGCGTTATTTGGTTTATGGGTATTTGTTTTTTGCTCAAGCGTTTATAGGCTAACGCCTCTATTTAAATCAAGAAACCGGTTAGAGGATTTTATTCAGCGAGACGCCCAACACTTATTACTTTTTAGTTTAATGGGTTTTTTTGATAAAAAGCACGGTCCAGATTGGTTAGTAATTGAGAGTATTGAACGCATAACGACGAAGGATGACGAGCTAATAATTTACAGTAATAACGAGCGCCAAATGAGTGTTAGCTTACCTGCAAAAAAAGCAGAACTAGATAGTTTTATTAAACGAATATTTACCGACTCAGAGAAACAAAATATTACCTTTAGCTAGGAAAATCACCTTAAAACTGAACAAGTTTTAGTTTTAAACGGTCAACACTCTTTAGCTGATCTTTAGTGTATTCAATAACGTAATAACTAACCGTACTTTTTATAATTTTATTAAGTACGGTTAATTAACTATTCAATGAGGTTATCATGTTGAAGTGGAATGATGTTATTAACTTTGCCACCAATGGCAATCCTACTCCAAGTAAAAAAGTAGTCAAAACGGACGAGCAGTGGCGGATGCAACTATCAGAAGATGAGTATTACATAACACGTAAAAAGGGAACCGAACGTCCAAGTAGTTCTGGTAGTTGCACATTATTGGAACCTGGTAAGTATGTGTGTATTTGCTGCGATAATTTATTGTTTGATGCAGATGAAAAGTTCGATAGTGGCACTGGTTGGCCGTCATTTACACAACCGGCGACAATTGAAGCAATTGGCTACGTAAGTGATACAAGTCATGGTATGGAGCGCATAGAGGTGGTTTGCAACGTGTGTGATTCACATTTAGGCCATATTTTCCCTGATGGTCCATTACCGACCGGTCTACGCTATTGCGTTAATGCGGCATCAATGAAAAAGCTTTAACTTCCAATATCTAAATTCATTTCTTTTGCTATGTGCAAAATTTTATCTAACCGCTGCGTCTGATCTGCTGGTAATTGAGTTTTGGTAAGTAAGGCGTAGCATTTTTTAGCAAGTTCAAGGTTAAATGAGCCATTGTGTTGCTTAGTGGAATCAAATAAACACTGCAATAAATTAAGCGCAATACTCTGATTACGAGGCATAACCCTAAATGCTTGCGTAAAAGCTTCAAGTGCAGTGTTTAACTGTCCTCTATTAAATTGAGTAACAGCATGGTTGTTGAGCTCCTTTGGCCCCATTTTAATATCGCGTCGCTCACTTTGCTGTTGCTGGATATAACGTAAGTAAGTTGTGTCGCTAACACTTGGATGGCGTTCACAGTGTCCAATAATTTGAGTGAAGAGAGTTTGCGCTTTTTGATGAAAGCCCAACTCATGGAACGCTTTCGCTTTATCAAGTGCACCATCGACAGAGCGAATATGTGTATCATCATCTTCGAGTTGCTCAATGAGTTTTTTCGCTTTTTTATGCTCATCTTTTAAATAATGAAGCCGTGCGTTAAGCACATCAATTTGAGCTTGATTGGCATTGTTAGGAAACTGCTTTTTTAAATCGCTTATATATTGATTAGTTTGTCTAGATATTCTCTGTATTTGATCTGTTTGATCTGTTGTTAATGCAAAGTCGATACCGGCACGTGCAGCATTTAAATACACATCGGGGTGGTCATGTATTGAGTGCTTTGCAAAACTTGCAATGTCTTTTTGAGTTAAGTAGCTTTTTTCGTAGTCGTGATTAATTAATGACACATTACTTAGTGATTTTTGGCGTGAAATATTTCGCGGTGCAATGTCGGCTGCTTGGCTTAAAAAACTTTGCGCTAGTTCAAACTGATTAAGTTTTATTTCTAAACGGCCGAGTAAATCAAGCGCAACTAATCGAGTTTCTTGTCGTTCAAGCATCGTTTTTAGCATACGCTGAGCTAAAATATGTTCATTATTTGCTGTAAGTGCTTCTACTAAACCTACTTTTGCCCAAGCAAATTTTTGTATATCGAGAACAGATTTAAAAAAGTCTTTTGCATTTTCGCTGCGATTTAAACGAAGAAGAGCATCACCTTTTAAACGCAGTAAGATAGGGCTATAACTATTGTTTTTTTTATTTAGAACGGTGTCGATGTATTTAATTGCTTTTGAATCGTTACCATCATCAATTAGAGTATAAACCGTTTGCAA
The DNA here is from genome assembly GCF_000690035.1 of Pseudoalteromonas sp. S3431. Lineage (NCBI taxonomy): Bacteria > Pseudomonadati > Pseudomonadota > Gammaproteobacteria > Alteromonadales > Pseudoalteromonadaceae > Pseudoalteromonas > Pseudoalteromonas sp. S3431. Next base: position 762 of record NZ_JJNY01000063.1, on the reverse strand, counting down.
ATCGTGTTTGCGTCTTAAAATACGCTCAATACGTACTTGTAGTTCCTGAACGGTAAAAGGTTTCACTAAAAAATCATCAGGTTGTAACTCAAGAACACTATGAACTAGCGAGCCATTTGTTTCAGCAGATATAAAAATGAAGCCTGTAGAGCTTTTTATGAGGTGCTTAACACGTAACTCTTCGTAAAGTTGGTAGCCGTCTTGTTGTTTGCTTAAATTAAATGAACAAACGATCAAATCAAATTCTTCACTTAAACACTGCTCTTTTGCTGAGTTTGCATGATCAGCGAAGTGCAATTGCTGAAAGCCAAGCCTTTCTAACGATTGTTTCATATAGCTTTGAGCAAGTGGTTGCTCCTCGACTATAAGTATTTTTGCTTTTGAATAAATCTTAGTTGGCATTGGCTTAACAGTTATTATGTTTAGTACTGACTATAATCAACACTTTAGCTGCTTACAAGAAAATTCAAATGATAGCAGTATTTATTAGGTATTTAACTTTTCCTAATACGTTTTTGCTAACTATAAAAGCAAGGATCTAAATAACATAATTAAATGATGAGTGTTTTGATATGAAAATTTATATTTTTAAAGAAACTATCGAATGGGATTTATGTGTGATGGTTGATTACTTGGCTTGATACCTGTGACCCTCGCCATTATTTGTAAAGGGTGGCGATGCTCTTTTTCTTACGGCTAAGTTAATTACATACGACGTATACCAACCTACATAAATCTTTGATCAATTTAACGAATTAAATT
>NZ_JJNY01000062.1:0-63758 GCF_000690035.1 Pseudoalteromonas sp. S3431 | reverse complement strand
AAAACATGGGATGGTGATGCTACATAAATCAATCACCGTTTTATTAAACGATTAATCCAAAATGAAATTATCACCACTAAATTTAACTGTATTTATTTTAGTTACTTCAGTTAAATTGGGTATACCATGCTTATATCTTCTAGCACTTAGTGAAGGTTTCCCCCCCAGAATAGCCTTACCTAAAGACAACTCAATCACTATGTCAGCACTAGCTATAGTTTCAGGCCTATGAGCAATAATGATACGTGTTACATCTAGAGTTTTTACGGCTTCATTTACTGAAAATTCTAATTTAGTATCTAGGTTACTAGTTGCTTCATCCATAAATAGTATTTTAGGTTTTCTGTACAAAGCTCTAGCTAATAACAAGCGCTGTATTTGTCCGCCTGATAAAGCTGCACCCATATCACCCACTAGAGTGTTATAACCCATAGTCATTTGTAAAATATCTTTATCAATTGCAGCGATTTCTGCAGCCCATTGAACTTGCTGCATATTTAACTCTGGGTCAAAAAATGATATGTTGTCCGCTATTGAGCCTGATAAAAGTTGGTCGTCTTGCATTACTGCAGCTATTTGTGTTCGATATTGCCCAAGTCCAAATTGTCTTATATCAATACCATCCACCTCAACTCTGCCTTCATCTGGCTCAAACAACCCAAGCATCAGCTTTGCTAATGTGGTTTTTCCGCAACCAGATGGACCGATAATAGCTACAGACTCCCCTGCTTTAATTGATAAATTTAACTTATTAAATATCGGTGCTTCTTTTTTGCTGTATCTATAACTAATGTTTTTCAGCTCAATATTGCCGCTGATTTTTTTACCACTCATTCTGCCTTGAATATTTTGCTCTTTCTCTGTTAGAGAGATATCGGCTAAGCGGTTAAAATGAAGGCTAAGCATTTTAAACTCTATTATTTTCTCAATTAAGCTTGATATTTTATCTACAAACTGAAGCTTATAAGCCATAAAGGCAAACAACATACCGACCGTTAAATCACCTTCCATAACAAGCATGGCTGCAAAATAAATAACTAAAACATTTTCAAGGCCAAAAATAACTTTATTAAACGCTTCGTAGCCTATGTTTAAATGACCTACTCGTATGCCTGAGTTCAAGCTATCTGCATATTTGTTATGCCACACACTTTGTCTTTGCACCTCTCGGCCAAACAATTTTATAGTTTGAATACCTCTCACTGTTTCCATAAAGTTAGATTGCTCTTTAGCTTGGTTAACAATGACCTCTTCTGACATTTGACGAAGTGGGCGATACATTGCAATTCTAAATACCGCATAAATGGCTATTGCAATTAGAACGATAACGCTTAATTTGGGGCTATATAAAAAGATCATAATGAGTGTTGCGATAGCCATAACACCATCTATAACCGCCTCTATTACACCTTTAGTTAATAGCTCCTTTACTTGTTGCAGTGAACCGAACCGAGAGACAACATCACCAATATGTCGCTTTTCAAAATACTGTAGTGGTAATCGGATCAAGTGATGAAATAAATTTGCACCTAGCTGTATACTCATCAAATTACCGAAGTGCAGCAATAAAATACTCCTAACTGCACCGGTTACCATCTCTATTGCCATCAACAGTCCAAAGCCAATAGCTAAAATAGTGAGTAAGTTTTGGTCATAACTTAAAATAACCTCATCAACTACTAGCTGCATGTAATAAGGACTAGCTATTGCAAATGCTTGCAGTAATAGTGATAAAACAAACACTTTACCTAGCGTTGACTTTAAGCCTGTTACCTTGCTCCAGAAATCAGATAACTTTAAATTTACACGTGAATCTTCTGACTTAAACTCTTCTGTTGGGCTCAACTCTAATGCAACACCCGTGAAGTGTTTAGAAAACTCTTCCATTGTGTATTTGCGTTCACCTAAACCCGGATCGTGTATCTCAATTGACTTTTTAGTTATCTTTTTAAGTACTACAAAATGATTCATATCCCAGTGTAAAATGCAGGGAGTTTTGAGCTGCGATAAATGCTCTAAATCTAATCTTAAAGCACGAGAACTCAGCTTTAACTTGTCTGCAATTTGCATTAGCTCTTCAAGATTTGCACCTTTTAAAGAAATTTCGTGCTCTTGGCGTAAGCTTGTTAAGTCTGTTTTGTAACCATAATAAGCGGCAACCATTGCTATACTTGCTAACCCACACTCCGCAGCTTCTGTTTGTAAAATTACCGGGAGACGTTTTGTTCCACTAAATTTTAATAAATGCATTGGGTTTTCCATCATACTGCTCCCTTAATGCTATATATTGGCTCAAATAACCACTCAAAGAGTGAACGACTATCTACCATAATGTCTGCTTCGAGTAACATGCCTGCTTGTAGAGGAACAGAAGCTCCATAAGCTTTTGCATTTTGATTGGTTAACTCTACTACTACTTGATACATTGGCTCTTGAAGCGAAACAGGTAAAGCCGTCTCGTTTGGTAAAAGTATTGATTTAGATACACTTTTTATTACCCCGTCATAAATACCAAAGCGTTGGTATGGAAATGCCTGATAACGAATGCGTGTACCTTGCCCTTTTTGTACAAATCCATAAGCTCTAGTTGGTACAAAAAGAACGGCCTCTAATTTTGTATCTTCTGGTAACACTGCCATTAATGGATAATTTGATTGTGCCATCATCCCTGGCTTAACTAATAAGTTACTAATGCGGCCACTACGCTGACTACGGACATCATAACTACCTTGTGATTCAGCTTGGCTAATCTGCTGATTTATATTCGCTAATTGAGAACGTAGCTGTGATTCAACCTCTTGTTGATTCATCGGCATTTGTATTAATTCAAAACGATACTGACTCAGCAACTCTTTTTGCGTAAGTAAACGCGCTTCTAGATCTTCGGCTTGTTGTTGAATTGCAAAGTAATTATCTTTTACCGTCTCCAAATCAGCGTTAGAAGCAAATTGTCTTTCTATAAGCGATTCGGTATCAGTAACTCTTTTTTTACTCAAAACAACTCGTTTATCTAATAATGCCAGCTGTTTTTGGGCCTGCTCCACTTGAAAAGTCGTGCTCGCTATTTGAGATTCTAATTTTTCAACACTCACTTCAGCTAATAATTTTTGATTTTGTAGATTTTCATTTAAAAACTGCTTTTGCTTAGTTAACTCACTCACAATCACATCATTAATGTCGTTACCTGAAGCCAGTAACCTTTCTATGCGTATCCGTGCTAACAACTGACCTTTTAAGACATTTTCCCCTTCTTCAACAAAAAGTTCGTCAATAACACCGGTTGTTAAAGGGTAGACTTTAGATAACCCTGTTGTTGGCCGTAAATAGCCGGAAACAACTTCTTTTCGGTGGTATTCACCTAATGTAAGATATGTAAAGCCAACGACAACAATTCCTAAAATTAAACCCAGTATCCATGTAAAAGACATATGAGTTGCTATTGTTACTTCTCCATCAAGCTTTTGCCCTTGATGGTCAATGGCTTCTTTTCGGAATAATTTAGGCATTATTTCACCAAAAATTCTGGTAGCTGCGTGCTGCTGTGAATTTTCCATTCACCAAGTTCTTTTACTAACGAGTGTAGATTTACAGATATTTTTTCGACACTTTTACCTCCTATCTCGGCCTGAAAATTCAAGCGATCTATTACAACAAGTAGATCATCTTGTTTTGCAATTACAGAAATATTTTGTAATAGGAACTTAAAGTCAAATTGCTGTCTCAACTTTTCAAACTGCCGCTTTCTTGCAGAAAATAATGGAGACTCCACACTGTAATACTGTTCGAGAGAATCCAAATGACCATCGCAGATTAATGCATAGTAACTACTAAAATATTCATTAAGCGTCATAGTAAACTCCAAATTATTTAACTTTTAAAAGAGGGTTTTTATTGGCGCCCTCTGATTCGATGGAATTTATATTCACAGATAATTATTCATTGAGCAAATGTAAGGATAATTAATAAAGCTATTTTTTTTCAGTTACTTAAGCTGAAAAGTTATTTATAAATAAGCTAGTAATAGTGACTAGGTTTGCTTTGCTAATATAAATAGTCCTTTTAATAACTATTTATATAAAGTAAAAGCAGTGCATTAATTTGAAAAGGTAATTAATATTTAGGTAAGAACATATCTTTTCTGCGACTTTATAACTCACTAAATTTGAAGGGAGCTATTCATCAATTGAGATTTAAGAACTAGCTTTTATCATTTGATAAAAAATCAGACAAAACTGCATGCACAATAAAGCTTACGGTTCGAACTTACTTAGGCCAGAAAGGAAAGTATAATTTATAAAGTTGCTATACTTTTAATCTTTGCTAATTCATAAATTAGTTCACATGTTGCATCGGAGTTTTAACAACTACAAAAAATGAAATTTAAAGTGATTAACTTAATAGCCGTTAAAAAATTAAGTTTTCATATACTTATTTTTGGCTTAAGAAAAGTAACACAGTTGAATCTATTATATTGAGATTACTAAAACTTGGCGGGGCTATTTAACCTTTAGTTAGAGATATCTAGAAAGCACGTGATCAGTTTAAGATAGGCTTAACTATTAAAAATCAGGTGTTAAATAGTAGCAAGAGAATGTTTTTCGAAAGGCTTACGTTCTAAATCTTATATGTATGACTACTAAAGAATCGAATAGTAATAACTAGATATATTGGTGTAGCTGGTTACCGCACATTGTTTTATTAATAAACAAAACTTAAAAATCATCGCCTAGCATTAATTATATGTATTAGCTCTGACATACCAACTTGAAAGAATGAAAGTCTCCTGTTTTGGTAAAAATACTGGATTTTTTAAACCAAAACATATAAGAGGTAACTATCATGCTGCATAATAACAATCCAATAATTAAACACATAGCAATAGCAGAAGAAGGACTTGATGACGTATCAAGAGCCTGTAAAGTGATAGGTATTTCCCGTGATACGTTTTATCGTTATCAGGAATTAGTAGAAGAGAGCGGGATTAATTACTCATAGATAGTTACTACAGAGTACCAAACCTAAAGAACCGTGAGGATATAGAGAATGACAAAGCAGTCACTGATTATGCAGTTGAATACCCAGCTCAAGGCTAAGTCAGATCGAGTAACGAGCTGCGTAAACTAGGCGTATTTTTTTCCGCTAGTGGAGTGCCCCCAATCTGGCTGACCTAAAGCTTTAAAAAATCACAAAAAGACGCTAAAGTAGCGCAGGAAGCAGTTATTCTCACAGGCGAGCAAGTTACTGCCCTTGAAAAGAAAAATGATCAATTGAAACGGCTCCCCCCTGATTACCTTAGTTCACAAGACACCTTTTATGTTGGTAATCTAAAAGAGTTGGGCACATTTACCCATAAACCTTTGTCGATACCCATAATAAAACAGCATTCGCATAGCTCTATTTAGCGAACAATGATATCGATCATATGAATAATTAGACAATGCCATCGGAAGAAGCGAGTAACTGTCAGAGCAAGCCTAAGTTAGTAAAAACTATAATATCGTAGTCTATTTTGCTATATCGAACTCAGAAATAAAAACGCAATCTTGATATTTATAATAAAAAAGCTACACTCAGCTCATCCTTATTGCATTTCTCGCGTATGTAGTTGGTAGCTCAAAGTACCGCCATACTTTGAGCTTTTTTGAGGCCTTACTACTATATAAAAAGCTCCTCTGGTTAAATCTCGCCGCAGCATATAAAATTAAAGCTTACTCTTCACAAACTTGAAACTCTTGAGTGCCACTACTGATATTTTTTAGTGAATCTGTATTGCGGACTTTTATTGATACTAAAATTACCTTTTTATTTACCTTAATAATCTCTAAAGGAAAAGAATATGCTTCCGCACAAAGCAAGGTGCCTCCAACAGGAAGCACATCAAAAAGATAGTTATCTTCTAGCTGTAATATACCGTATACCTCATCACCCTTAACCTTAAACAAAAGCTCACCTTGTGCAAATTTACTTCCCTTTTTAAGTTTAGAGCGGTAAGTAATTTCACCATTTAAAGTGGAGCTAATATTTACTAACTTCCCTGTACCTTCGGCAGAATATGACAATAAAAAGTCACCTTGATTTACAACTCTATCTTGTGTGTTTGAAGAGCGTACAACCTCTCCAACTTCTGTAGAGTAAATATAACCCTCAACTACCGGTGTATTAATATTCAAAACACCATTTAAAGATAGTGCTATGAACGGTAAAAAAATAATCATAATGATGTCTTATTGATTGATCTCTGATGGTCTAGTACCTGGCGGTGTGGTACCAGGTAGCCACGAAGAAGTCCCATGATGACTATCTCCACCATTAATATGAGCCAATTGATCTCGTTCTAACTGTACGGGATGTGTCTTATTTAATTCTTTTAGCTTTTTCTTCTTTATTTTAATGTTCATATAATTCTCTAAATGTTGAGTTACTGGATTAACTAAATATTAAAGAGTTTTAAAGAGTATTAGTAATTATCAATCCTTATTTTATAAAATAACAATAAAACATAAAGCCTTGTTATAATTATATTTTATTATTATTACACTGTGAGAATATTTAAATAACAATTCAATTAAACGAATTACTATTGCATAGAAAGTAATTTAGACAATTAACTTGAGATATTATTTTTCATCCACACTAGTTTCGATAATCCCCTCGAAACATAATTAAAATCTCTGTATGACCTTCGACTGAACATATTGATTGGACTTCCCAGCTTTCACTAGACATCTTTTATTTTGAAATTGAAGTAAGATAGAAAATGTTATGAGAAATAAATATCCCCAAGAATTTAAAGACGAAGCAGTTCGCCAGATTATCATAATGGCTACTCAATTTAAGGGCGTCACCAATCGGTTAGGTATTACTGATAAGTTACTTTATAGCTGGCTAACAAGGCTAATAAAACACCCAGGCAAAATAAAGAAAGGACAGAACTTAAGCGAGAAAAGTAAAGGTACGCTTCATAAAGTCACACCCCTACAAATCGAAGGTTATCTGCATGTATTTTGTATTAAATACTCACAGTAGTAGATCTTATGCTTAGTTAAATGAGTCATAGCCCCCAAAAACGATCGAAGGTAAGGTCTAACCTGCGATGAGTCTGATCAGGCGCGGGTTGATGACATCACGAATATCAAAACCTATGAAGTTAGCTGTACCTCGCTTTGGTGTCGACTTATCTCTCGTAAGGTAATTGACTGGTCAATGTAGCCAATAATGAAGTTTGAAATAATTTTGAAAAAATATTAACTGCGGTTTGGTGCAGAAACCTAAATCAAATGTCATTGTTCATTGTTCATTGTTCATTGTAACCAAGGTGGCCAAGAAACCAGTGATGATTACCAAGCACTTTAAAGGCCATTAATTTCATCAGTAGTGTGGGTCGACGTAGGCACAGCTTAGATAATGTAATTGCAGAAAGTTTCTTCTATTTACCTGAAACTGAACGAGTAAAACAAAAAACATACGACTAAAAATGAAGCAATAGTAGGCTTGTTTGATATATATAGAAGTATTTTACAATCGAGCCCGACTGAACAACCATTTAGGACATCAACCCTCTGAAGAGTATGAAGAATGTATAAATAGGCAAGCTAGGTGTCCTGGATTTAGGAGGGAAGATCAATATTAGTAATTTTTAGAACTCGATAGCAAATATGACCGACCTCGAAGCTAAGCTTTTTTTATAACTTCTTAATAGTATTTCAATAAAACTAGGAGACCTATTAAGTTCGCTTTAAAGCGCCTTTCGACCAAGCTTCTTGTTAATCTGAGCTCTATTCTATTCAGGTATGGTCCAAATTGGAGGAGTTTTAAGGTCGTTTACTTTGGCTTTTAGACCACCCAAGCCCTTATCTGAATGCCGCTTTGCACCACTTAAGTTCGTTTAGTATACCTTAAACTAAAAAACCTACACCTTTAGTATCCTCATATTACTTAACTCTAGTAGCCGTTGTTTAATAATAAACCCATAACACATGATGATTGATTTGAGTCTTTGGCTGACTATAAACATGGGCTTTAATAAACGGGCAGCTATGAGTATAAAAACAGTTAATTTTTCACAAGCTTTACAAGTTCATTTTTTTCAATATCTAACATATCCATTAACAACCCTGTTTCAGTGGCCTCAATTCTAGATATTAAAGTTTTTGAATTATCTACCTCATAAATGACCTCTTTGGTGATATTACCCAAATCCTCAAAGTTATATCTTTTCACATTAACTCCATCCGAGTAATAAAGACTATTATTAATAAGACTTAATGATTGCTTATAAAAAATTTTTCCAACATCATCAACTAATTCTTTAATGCCATTAGACGTATCGAACAAAAACAGCTTATCAACATTAGATAAAAAAACGAATTTAGTTGATGACAATTGATCAAACCAAACTGCATCACTAATCGGCAATAAAATACTTTTAGATAAATTTCTACTATATATATACGATAATTTCTTATTTTCAATTTCATCATTAAGTATGTAACCTATATTAGACTCATCCAAATAGTCTACATAATGAAGCTCACCTTTAATTTCTATGATTTTTTCAATAGAAAAGCTACTGTAATTTAAAATATGAACTTGTGAATTTTTTACCCCTAACATTTCATCATTAACATTACTGTTTCTTTTAACCTTTTTATAATCAGAACTTAGAGGCTTAGAACGAATAAGCTCCCCACTAAAACTTACTTCTTCAACAGAATTTTGTTTATTAGAAGAATTATTCCTTTTTAGATAAGTTACACTTTCACCTATATAACTTGAAGATATATTATATCTTCCTGAGTTAGATAGTTGAGTTTTATCTTCACCTGTAAAATCTAAATAATAGACATTATTATAGTAGGGGTAAGTCAGTGCAATCACTTCTGAATTTGAAATTGGCGATGTCATTGAGTAAGAGCTAGCGCCTTTAACATGAATCTTCTTTATAAATCTTTTTGACGATAAGGAAAATTCATATATAACATTTTCCTTATGGCCATACCAAAGAATGGAGTTTTTGAAAACATCATAATTAACACTCCATATTCTACCTTTATGCGTTAATAATTTAACCTGATTTCTACCTTCTAAGTCTGTCATAAAAAGCTCAGTAGAATTATTACTCTTTAGTCTTCCAAATATAATGAGATTTTTACTTTTTATATAATACAAAAATTTATCACCAAAAGAGTTTAAACTTGGTGATGTTATTTGAAATTCATCTCCGGTTTTTAAGTTTCTATTAACAATAGCTGATAGCTCACTTTTTTTGCGATAGCCATATTTTGAATAAATAAATGCACTATCATCTATGATAGTTCCTAACGCATATCGCATCTGGCAATCAAATAAATACTTACTCTCACGACTAAGGTTTACATCTACCTCCCAGAACTTACAATTGTCTTTATTTTCAGATTTGTAAATTAACTTAGCAGCAGAGCTATTCCAGCCAACTGGATAAAGATTGTTGTCTGTACTAGTGATTTTTTTTTCTTTACCTGAGTCTAGACTTTTAATTAATAAAGAAGAATATTGACTTCCAGCTTGAGTAAATGCGATTGCAGCATGTTGATTATCTGGCGATAAAATAAACTCGCTATATATACCTTCCATCCATGAAAGTGTTTCTTCATTGAAGTTTTTATCTACTGTATTAACTTCTTCAACTTTAATTTTACTAGCTAAACTAGAATAAATATAAAAACCAAAACCCATAATAAAGACAGCTATCGCGTAAATTAAAAGCGCTGTCTTTTTTTTCGTCGTTCTTTGTACAGTCTGATTTGAAGTTAGTTCTAAATTTTTTTCTTCATAATAAATAACTTCCGGCTCTAAAAAAAAGCTATACCCTTTTCTATAATGTGTTTTTACCACTAGGCCGCGTTGTATATCTGACTTCAGTACTTTTCTAAGTTCTGACATTGCTCGATTAATTGCATTATCATCAACATAGTGTTGACACCAAACATCATCAATTAAGTCTTGACGGGTAATGATCTCGTCTTTGTTAATAATCAAATAAGAAAGTATTTTAAAAAGAAGAGGTTCTAGTTCTCTTTCAACTTCACCATCAGAAATTATTTGAAGTTTTGGATTAAGGCTCCACGCACCGAACTTTACTTCTTTAACACTACGGGGAAAATTTACTTCTTTCATAATTGTTATAACCCAACATCCATATCACAACTTGAGAATAAAAATGTTTAAACTGTTTCAAATGCGAAAACATTAACGAGAGGTTAACAGCTATGTAAAGTAATGTCATCTGAACAGGCACAAAAAAGCCCACTTAAAGTGGGCTTTTTACAAACCGGATAGGCTTACTTGTGACGTAATTGCTGAATTACGCGTAACTGAGCAACTGCTTCTGCCAGTCGCGTAGCCGCTTGTTGATAATCAAACTCAACAGCTGACGAATTCGCCATATGTTCTTCAGCTTCACGTTTAGCTTTTTGTACAGAATCTTCATCTAAATCTTCACCACGAACCGCAGTATCTGCAAGAATCGTGATGTGATTTGGTTGAACTTCTAATGTACCGCCAGCAACATATATCACATCTTCGTGACCAAATTGCTTAACTAAACGTACCATACCAGGTTTAAGGGCAGTTAGTAATGGAGCATGGCCTAGGTTTACACCCAGCTCGCCTTCACTACCAGATACTTGAATCGATTCAACAAGACCAGAGAACAAACTCTGCTCAGCGCTTACTACGTCAAGATGTACAGTCATAGCTGTCATACTACCCTCCTAGTTACATGCCTTTGGCTTTTTCTTGAGCTTCTTCGATAGAGCCAACCATGTAGAACGCTTGCTCTGGCATATCATCAAATTCACCGTTTAAGATGCCTTTAAAGCCAGCAATTGTATCTTTTAGTGATACGTATTTACCAGACGCGCCTGTAAACACCTCTGCCACGAAGAATGGCTGAGATAGGAAACGTTGGATTTTACGTGCACGAGATACAAGTTGCTTATCTTCGTCAGAAAGCTCGTCCATACCTAGGATTGCAATGATGTCTTTAAGTTCTTTATAACGCTGAAGAACTGTTTGAACGCCACGTGCTGTATCGTAGTGCTCTTGACCAATTACTTGTGGGTCAAGTTGACGTGAAGATGAATCAAGTGGGTCTACCGCTGGGTAGATACCAAGTGATGCGATATCACGTGAAAGTACTACTGTTGCGTCTAAGTGAGCAAAGGTAGTTGCTGGAGATGGATCTGTTAAATCATCCGCAGGTACGTATACCGCTTGGATTGATGTAATTGAACCAGTCTTAGTTGAAGCGATACGCTCTTGAAGCACACCCATTTCTTCAGCAAGTGTAGGCTGGTAACCTACCGCTGATGGCATACGACCAAGAAGTGCAGATACTTCTGTACCAGCAAGTGTATAACGGTAGATATTATCTACGAAGAAAAGTACATCGCGACCTTCATCACGGAACTTTTCAGCCATAGTAAGACCAGTTAACGCTACGCGTAAACGGTTACCTGGAGGCTCGTTCATCTGACCGTATACAAGCGATACTTTATCAAGTACGTTTGAATCGTTCATCTCATGGTAGAAATCGTTACCCTCACGTGTACGCTCACCAACACCTGCGAATACTGAGTAGCCGCTGTGCTCGATTGCGATGTTACGGATAAGTTCCATCATGTTTACAGTTTTACCAACACCGGCACCACCGAATAAACCAACTTTACCACCTTTAGCAAACGGACATACAAGGTCGATAACCTTGATACCAGTTTCTAAAAGCTCAACTGAACTTGATTGCTCTTCGTATGAAGGCGCTGCACGGTGAATAGACATACGGTCTTCTTCGCCGATTGGACCCGCTTCATCGATTGGCTCACCAAGTACGTTCATGATACGACCAAGTGTTGCTTTACCAACTGGAACTTGAATCGATTCACCTGTATTCATAACTAAAGCACTACGACGTAAACCATCAGTAGTACCCATAGCGATAGTACGCACTACACCGCCACCTAGCTGTTGTTGAACTTCTAAAGTCAAACCAGCTAAATCGCCATCTGTTACTCTTAGTGCGTGGTATACCGCTGGCACGCTATCTTGTGGAAATTCAATATCCACAACGGCGCCGATAATTTGGACGACCTTACCTAAACTCATGTCTATTCCTCTCGTTAATCTTTACCCGAAGCATTAAACTGCTGCTGAGCCAGAACAAATCTCACTAATTTCTTGTGTGATTGCTGCTTGGCGAGCCTTGTTATAAACAAGCTGTAGCTCGTCCATAAGGTCACCTGCGTTATCAGTTGCAGCTTTCATTGCAACCATACGAGCAGCCTGTTCTGAGGCAGCATTTTCTACCACACCTTGGTATGCTTGAGACTCAATAAAGCGTACTAACAAAGACTCTAAAATAGCCTCTGGGTTTGGCTCGTATAAGTAATCCCATGTGTGAGCAGATACTTCTTCTTCAGCTTTTGGCAAAGGGAGTAACTGATCTATAATTGGCTCTTGCTTCATGGTATTAACGAATTTGTTATATACCAAGAATAAACGGTCTATTTTGCCTTCAGAAAATGCATCAAGCATAACTTTTACAGGACCAATAACGTCTTGTACTGAAGGTTTATCTCCTAGGCCCGCTTTTTTAGCGAGTAGTTGACCACCAAAACGTTGAAAGAAGCCAGCTGCCTTACTACCTAAAGTAGCAAATTCAGCATCAACACCTTTCTCTTTCCACGCTTTAACATCAAGTGCAACTTTCTTAAACTCGTTTGAGTTTAGACCGCCACACAGACCACGGTCTGTAGAGATAACAATATAACCAACTCGTTTTACTTCACGATCTTTTAAGAACGGGTGAGTAAAATCAAGATTTGCTTGAGCAACACGACCAATTACTTCACGTAATTTATTAGCGTATGGACGGCTTGAAGCAACGCGTTCTTGCGCCCTTTTCATTTTAGACGCAGCAACCATTTCCATTGCGCTAGTGATCTTTTGAGTGTTTTTAATACTCCCGATCTTGCTTTTAATCTCTTTTCCGCTGGCCATGACTCTCTCTCCGAATCAAGGTGTGCTTTAGTTTCCTAAAGCGCACCATTAATAACTAAATTACCAAGTTTGCGTAGACTTGAACTTCGTAAGAAGTTCTTTAAGCTGCGCTTCGATCTCGGCATTCAAGTTACCAGTTTCATTGATTTGAGCCACAAGCTCTGCGTATGTGCTAGTTGCATAAGAAAGTAAAGCTGCTTCAAAGTCACCGATTTTCGCGATTTCGATGTCTTGAAGGAAGCCTTTTTCAGCGGCAAATAACGACAAAGACATTTCAGCAACAGACATTGGCGCGTACTGTTTCTGCTTCATTAGCTCTGTTACACGCTCACCATGCTCAAGTTGAGCACGAGTAGCATCATCAAGGTCAGACGCGAACTGCGAGAACGCAGCTAATTCACGGTACTGAGCTAGGGCTAGACGGATACCGCCACCTAGTTTCTTAACGATTTTAGTTTGTGCAGCACCACCAACACGCGATACCGAGATACCAGCATTTACTGCCGGACGGATACCTGAGTTGAATAAGTCAGTTTCTAAGAAGATCTGACCATCGGTGATAGAGATAACGTTAGTCGGTACGAACGCAGAAACGTCGCCGCCTTGAGTTTCAATGATTGGCAATGCCGTCAATGAACCAGTTTTACCTTTCACTTCACCATTAGTGAACTTTTCAACGTAATCTGCGTTTACACGCGATGCACGCTCTAAAAGACGAGAGTGAAGGTAGAATACGTCACCAGGGTATGCTTCACGGCCTGGTGGACGCTTAAGTAGCAATGAAATTTGACGGTAAGCAACTGCTTGCTTAGACAAATCATCATATACGATTAATGCGTTTTCACCACGGTCACGGAAGTATTCACCCATAGTACAGCCCGCGAACGGTGCTAAGTACTGAAGTGCCGCAGATTCAGAAGCAGATGCAACAACTACGATAGTATTTGCTAGTGCACCATGCTCTTCTAATTTACGAACTACGTTTGCAATAGTAGATGCTTTTTGACCAATCGCAACGTACACACACTTAACGCCTGTGTCTTTTTGATTGATGATTGCATCGATTGCTAGTGCAGTTTTACCTGTTTGACGGTCACCGATGATAAGTTCACGTTGACCACGACCAACTGGAATCATCGCATCGATAGATTTATAACCAGTTTGAACTGGCTCATCTACTGATTTACGCTCGATTACACCTGGTGCAATTTTTTCTACAGGTTCAAACCCGTCGTTATCTAAAGCGCCTTTACCATCGATTGGAGCACCTAGTGTGTTTACAACACGACCAAGTAGACCAGGACCAACAGGAACTTCTAAAATACGACCAGTTGTATATACTTTTACGCCTTCAGTAAGGTCAGCGTACGGACCCATTACTACTGCACCAATTGAGTCGCGCTCAAGGTTTAGTGCGATAGCATAACGGCTGCCAGGAAGCTCAATCATTTCACCTTGCATACAGTCAGCAAGACCGTGGATGCGGATGATACCGTCAGTAACAGATACAATAGTACCTTCGTTACGAGCTTCACTTACAACTTCGAACTTCTCAATACGTTGTTTGATCAGATCTGAAATTTCAGTGGAATTAAGTTGCATGCTCTTTTTCCCAATTACGATTGTAGTGTTGTAGCTAAGCGGCTTAATTTACCGCGAATAGTACCGTCGATTACAGTGTCGCCAGACCTAATAATAAGCCCACCAACCACTGACGCGTCTTCACTACAATTCAGCTTAACTTTGCGTGCGAAACGTTTTTCAAGTGCCGCTACCAATGACTCTTGTTGCGCAGCAACAAGAGGAGTTGCAGAAATCACATCTACTTCGATTTCTTTATCGTATTGTGCTTTAAATTCAGCAAATAACTGTGCAACTTCAGGTAGAGCTGTCAAACGTCCATTTTCAGCCATCACCTTAACTAGGTTCTGACCTTGTTCGTTGAGCTGCTCAGCACAAAGTTGAATAAATAATTCAGCTTGTGCAGTAGCTGTAGGCATACCTGCTAAAGCAGATGATGCTTGTTCATTGCTGGCTACGTGGCCTGCAAAGAACAACATATCATTCCAGCTTTCTAGAGTGCCTTTCTCAACGGCAAGTTCAAAAGCCGCTTTAGCGTATGGGCGAGCGATAGTAGTCAAATTAGACATGCTCATACCCTCCTAATTACAGCTCAGCGACAAGTTTTTCAACGATGTCACTATGTGCGGCTTGATTAATTTCACGCTCTAAAATACGTTCTGCACCAATCACTGCCAGAGTTGCTACTTGCTTACGTAGCTCTTCTGTTATGCGATTACGTTCAGATTCAACTTCAGAGTGCCCTTGAGCAATGATACTTTCACGCTCTTGCTGACCACGAAGTGTTTCTTCGTCAACAATTAGCACTGCACGCTTTTTAGCTTGATCAATGATATCAGCCGCTTGAGCTTTTGCATCTTTAAGCTGTTCAGCAGCTTTCTTTTGCGCAAGTTCTAAGTCTTTTTCGGCTCTATCAGAGGCAGCTAAACCATCTTCGATTTTTTTCTGGCGAGCTTCAATTGCACCGTTTAGTGGTGGCCATACGTATTTCATACAAAATAATACGAACACCGTAAACGCAATCAATTCACCGATAAGAGTGGCGTTTAAATTCACAACCGCTCCTCCTTAAATAGTAAGCTGTTCAAAAAATAAAATTAAAGTACGAACAACAATACCATAGCGATACCAACACCAATCATTGCTACAGCATCGATTAGACCAGCAAGAATAAACATCTTAACTTGTAGCGATGGTGCAAGCTCAGGTTGACGCGCACATGCTTCAAGGAATTTACCGCCCATGTTACCAAAGCCGATTGCTGTGCCGATTGCACCAAAGCCGATTAGTAAAGCTACTGCGATATACTTAAGACCTAATACTAGTTCCATTTTTTTCTCCAAAGTTTCAATTGTAAATTAAAGTTAAATATTAAAGGTTATAAAAATTAGTGATTATCTGAGCTTGCCATACTTAGGTATACGATTGTTAGCATCATAAATACGAATGCTTGCAATACAATTACTAAGATGTGGAATACAGCCCAAACAAAATGCAATGGTAATTGCATAAATCCGATAGCGCCGATCAAGATGAAAATCAATTCACCTGCATATAAGTTACCAAACAAACGTAGCGCTAATGAAAACGGTTTAGAAACCAGCGCAATCAGTTCAAGTAATAAGTTAAACGGGATTAAAAGGATTTGTAGTGCAGTATTATTTGAACTAAACGGGTGAAGTGTTAGTTCTTTAATAAAACCACCGATGCCTTTTATTTTAATTGAGTAGCCTATCATTAAAATAAATACGCCAAGCGCTAGCGCCGCAGTCATATTAATGTCAGTCGTTGGTACAATTTTCATGTACACATCGTGTGAATCCATACCAAACGCAGTTTCACCAACAAAACCAGCTAATGCAGGTAAAAAGTCAACCGGTATTAAATCCATTAAGTTCATTAAAAATATCCAAACGAATATTGTTAATGCTAATGGTGCAATAAGCTTGCTTTTACCATGGAAAGTATCACGTACGTTGTCACCAACAAACTCTACTACCATTTCAATGAAACATTGAAATTTTCCAGGTACACCTAGTGTTGATTTTTTAGCGGCACTACGAAAGATCCATAAAAATATAAGACCTAAACCGATAGACCATGCGAGGGTATCTATATGCCATGTCCAGAATCCACTGTCCGTACATGCTTTATTGAAGGCGAGACCTGTATCGGTCGAGCACATCTTAGCATTGGTCAAATGGTGCTGGATATGGCCAGATAGAGTAACTTCTTCTGCTGCCATGTTATATCCCAAAAGTTAATGTTTAAAAAAAACGGGTGCGAACAATCCAGTAAAGAGCGCCAGTATATAAGTACTAAAAAAGGGTAATAAAATTACCGGAAAATGCTTCAGTACTAGCGCAAACAATACAATTGTTAGCATAAATTTTAATCCGTTGCCGCGTTTCAACGAGGCATACGCTTGATTTGCTCGACTTGCACCCATATACCTAAATGCATAAAGTGCAAATACAAAGTGCGGAAGTACTGCGACAAATCCACCAGCGAGTGATGAAAGCGAAGCATTGGCTCCCGAACTAAAAAAAATAATTACAGCAGCAACTAATGCTACAACACCCTGAAGGCAAATTAACTTTAATACGGCAAGTCTATATGGACTCGCTAACTTATCAGTCACGTTTAGTTAACCTTTATTGCGTTCTAATTGTTAGGGTGTGAAAACTGGCGAAATTATACTTAATCCTGCCAGTTTTGCAACTTGAGTAGACGGTTTGTAACACGAAATAGCTACAAATGTCTCTTTTTAGACATGTAGAAAACTAATGGTGGGTATTGTCTTGATTAATGCGATTTAAAATGCCGTCAAGTTCGTCCAAATTAGTATAAGAAATAACAAGCTTACCTTTGCCTTTTTTATTGTAATTTATTTCAACTTTGGCACCTAGGTTTTCAGCAAGTTGTTGTTCTAATTGCTTAACATCTGGATCTTTTTCGGTTATTTCTTTAGCTGGCACTGGTTCTAAAATTGAGCGAACTAATTTTTCGGTTTCTCGAACTGTTAGTGCTTTAGCGACAGCTAAACGAGCAGCATCTGACTGCGCTTCGCCTTCAAGGGCTAACAGGCAACGCGCATGGCCCATTTCAATATCGCCATGCTCTAACAAAATCTTCACATCGTTATTTAAGTTATTTAAACGCAGTAAGTTAGTTACAGTCGTACGTGATTTACCTACCGCATCAGCTACTTGTTGATGTGTTAATTCAAATTCTATTAGTAAACGATTAAGTGCAACCGCTTCTTCCATGGCATTTAAATCTTCACGCTGAATATTTTCTATCAGTGCAATCGCAACGGCAGCTTCATCGGGTACATCTTTAATAATACAAGGTACTGTTTCAAGCTTAGCTATTTGCGCTGCGCGCCAACGACGCTCACCGGCGATAATTTCAAAGCTATTATGTGCAATAGGGCGCACAACAATAGGTTGAATAATACCTTGTGAGCGAATAGAACTAGCAAGCTCTTCTAGCGCCTCTTCAGACATGTCTTTACGAGGTTGGTATTTACCAGAGTGTAAAAACTCTATTGGAAGTTTTTGTAATTCACTGTTATTTGGCCCAGCTGCATTTTTTACAGCTTCAGTCACGTTTGATGTGTCTTGTTCCTTGCTTGCGCTCGGTGCAGGCTTTGACGAACTTAAAAGTGCATCGAGTCCTCGGCCTAAACCTCGTTTTTTAGCAGACATGTTATTTTTTTACCTCAAAGTTAGGCGACAACGGACGCTGTTTTTTCTTTTCTGCGTAACATTTCACCAGCGAGTGCTAAATACGCTTTAGCGCCACTTGATGCCCGGTCATAATACATAGCTGGAGCACCAAAACTAGGTGCTTCGGCTAAGCGAACATTACGTGGGATCACCGTACGGTATACTTTATCGCCAAAATGTTGTTTTAATTGTTCTGATACATCATTTGCCAAACGGTTACGCGGGTCATACATAGTACGAAGTATGCCTTCAATTTGTAAGCTCGGATTCACTAATCTAGCAAGCTGCGTAATCGTATCCATTAATGCGGTTAACCCTTCAAGTGCATAATACTCACACTGCATTGGTACCAAAATAGAATCAGCCGCAGCCATAGCATTAACAGTTAACATATTTAAAGAAGGCGGACAGTCTATAAAAATAAATTCGTACTGGTCCTGAATTTTTTCAAGCGCGTTACGTAAACGCACCTCACGGGCAAATAATTCCATGAGTTTAACTTCTGCAGCGGTTACATCACCGTTTGCAGCAATCATATGGTATTCGCCAGACGTTTCTTTGATGATAACGTCTTCTATAGGTTTATCTTCAATAAGTAAGTCGTAAATAGTTGGCACATCGCCGTACTTATCTACGCCACTCCCCATAGTCGCATTACCTTGCGGATCGAGATCAATTAACAGCACTTTACGTTTCGTTGCAGCCATAGATGCAGCGAGATTAACAGCGGTTGTAGTTTTACCCACTCCACCTTTTTGATTTGCTAATGCGATGACTTTTGCCACAGTGTCTCTGATCCCTAGTCTTTAGAAAGAATAATTAAATGTCGTTGTGCATCTAACTTAGGCACTTCTAATGCAATTTTTTGCTCAAACTTGACGCCTGCAGGTAATGACTCTAGCTCTTCGCTAGGGAACACGCCTTTAAGTGCTATAAATTTGCCCGAATGATCAATTAAGTGCGAACACCAGTCAACCATATCTTGTAATGAAGCAAATGCGCGACTAAGTACGCCGTCTAATTTAACACTTGGTTGATATTCTTCAACTCTAGACTGCACAGGGGTTACATTATCAAGACCTAGTTCATGTTTAACATGCATTAAAAATCGCACACGTTTACCTAAACTATCTAATAGCACAAAATGTGTATTTGGTAATGCAATTGCCAACACGATACCCGGTAAGCCAGGCCCTGTACCTACATCAATATAATGATGTCCGGGTAAATGAGGCGCAACAACTAAACTGTCCATAATATGCTTAATCATCATTTCTTCAGGTAAACGTACTGAAGTTAAGTTATAAGCTTTATTCCACTTATTTAATAACTCAACGTAACGGACTAGCTGTTGCTGTTGTTTTTCTGTTAGCGCAATATCAGTTTGCGCTAACAATGTAGTTAATTGTTGCTGTAACACTATGTACCCTTATCGTTACGCAGATTTGCGTAATAAGCCTTGCTTCTTCAGATACACCAATAATAGCGAAATCGCCGCAGGGGTGATACCAGAAATACGCGATGCTTGACCAATAGTGTCAGGACGTGACTCAATAAGCTTAGCAACTACCTCATTTGATAAACCAGATACGGTTTTGTAATCAAACTCTTTTGGTAAAATTGTTTGCTCATGACGAAGCTGCTTATTGATTTCATCTTGTTGGCGCGCAATATAACCTGCGTACTTAGTATGGATCTCAACTTGCTCGAGTGCTGCTTTATTTGTGAATTCAGATCCCAATCCGTCAATAGCCATCAGATCGTTGTAACGTATCTCCGGACGGCGAAGTAATTCTTCCAAGCTTGCTTCACGCGTAAGCGGGGTTTTAAGTAATGCGTTTACTTGATCTACAACGGCATGATCTTTGTGGATCCATGTATCTTTAATGCGTTGTTTCTCTTTTTCGATTACTTCCATTTTTTCGTTAAATGCCTGCCAGCGTTCGTCATTAACTAAACCAAGCTCACGGCCTTTTTCTGTTAAACGAATATCAGCATTATCTTCACGAAGTAATAAACGATATTCAGCACGGCTGGTAAACATACGGTAGGGTTCTTTTGTACCCAGTGTTGCTAAGTCGTCGATTAATACACCAACATAAGCTTCATCACGACGTGGTGTCCAAGAATCTTTGCCTTGCACTTTTAGCGCAGCATTCATACCTGCAATTAAGCCTTGTGCACCTGCTTCTTCATAGCCGGTAGTACCGTTAATTTGACCCGCGAAAAATAAGCCTTCAATAAATTTAGTTTCTAAAGACTGTTTTAAATCACGTGGATCAAAGTAGTCATATTCTATTGCATAGCCAGGTCGACAAATATGTGCATTTTCAAAACCAGAAATAGATTGCACAATCTCAAGTTGTACATCAAACGGTAAACTAGTCGAAATACCATTTGGATATAATTCGTATGATGTTAAACCTTCAGGCTCAACAAATATTTGATGTTTATCTTTATCTGCAAAACGAACAATTTTATCTTCAATTGAAGGGCAGTAGCGAGGACCAATACCTTCAATAACACCTGAGTACATAGGTGAGCGATGTAGGTTTTTACGAATAACATCATGTGTTTTTTCATTTGTGTAAGTGATGTAACACGGTATCTGTTGCGGGTGTTCTGATTGTTTACCCATAAACGAAAACACAGGTGTTGGTGTATCACCAGGCTGTGCTTCCATTTTTGTAAAATCAACAGTACGTGCATCAATACGTGGCGGTGTACCTGTTTTTAAACGATCAACTCTAAATGGATGTTCACGTAAGCGATCAGCTAAAGCAATTGAAGGAGGATCGCCTGCACGGCCGCCTTTGTAATTTTCTAACCCTATATGGATCAAGCCACCTAAAAAAGTACCCACGGTTAAAACAACACTTGGTGCACTAAAACGCAAACCCATTTGAGTTACTACGCCAGTAACACGATCGTTTTCAACAATAAGATCATCACACGATTGTTGAAAAATTTTAAGATTATCTTGATTTTGCAATGTTGTTTGAATAGCCGCTTTGTACAAGGCGCGATCTGCTTGTGCTCGAGTTGCACGAACAGCAGGTCCTTTTGAAGAATTTAGTGTACGAAATTGGATCCCGCCTTTATCAATGGCCTGTGCCATTGCACCACCAAGCGCGTCAATTTCTTTTACCAAATGACCTTTGCCTATCCCACCAATTGCCGGGTTACAAGACATTTGACCAAGGGTATCCATATTGTGAGTCAGTAGCAGGGTATTCATCCCCATACGGGCAGCTGCTAATGCGGCTTCAGTGCCAGCATGTCCACCACCTACTACGATAACGTCAAAATTTTCGTGAAAAATCATTAATGGGATCCTACTTAAATCAAACCGGTAAACTTCAAAAGGGAGCGTATTCTACCTAGAAATTGGCAGAAGATAAATGATTAAACAGTGGGCAAGATCTAAGTATGTGATCTCTAATAATATAAAGGATCTTTTAAAGAGATCTTTTATTACTATTACTACTACTGATCGACTTTTCTGTTGATAAGGTTTAGATCTTCATTAAAAACATCAAATTAGATCAGATCTAAAGGTGTTAATATGATCGGATCATCCCGCAAATAAGCTCTGATCAAAAAGGCACTTTATGCACAGGGCTGAATCAGTTAGATCTTATCCCATGGATAAGCATGCTTTAAAAAGCAGTTTATTCAATCTTTATCCACAAAATCTATTAAATTATTAGTAAATTGTGGGTAACTTTATATGTAACTTTTTACTTGATCTCTCTATTTTAAGCCTGTTTTGGTTATCCAAGAGTCTAACCATGCTAATGCGGTGTCCTCTGGTAGTGCTTCATCGAGAATATTAAGCTCTAAGCGTTCTGCTACTTTTATAGCGCCTTTTTGAGCTAATAAGGCATCTATATTACGTCCAGCTTGGTTGTAAGTGTCATAACTGGTATCACCTAAAGCGATTACTGAGTATTTTAATTGAGATAAATCATTAGCTTGAGTCACATCTTCAACAAAGCTAATAAAGTTTTCAGGGTAATCACCTGCGCCATAAGTAGATGTGCAAATTAACCAAATGGTATTTTGCTGATCAATATCGCTAAATTCAGGTTGATCATGTAGTTGTGTAGTAATACCAAGGTTATTTAGCGCGTCGCTTAGTTGCTCTGCAACATACTCGGCTGATCCCATTTGGCTGCCAACAATAAGATTTACTGAACTCATGAATATTAGTGATCACATTTGTTTTAATTGCTGACTATGATAACTGAGTGAGGGTAACAGTAAAGTTAAGAGTGCCATTTTGTATAACTATTTTTGCAGTAATTTTACACTCATTCAAAAGCGTTTCTTTAAGTTGTTGATAATATAGGGTTTAACAAATTATCTTTAAATGTAATCTTCTGATCAAGTTGTTGATAACAGTGGGGAAAGCTCTGTTTAAATAGGCTTGTTAGGTTGTTTTATATCCGCTAAGTTATTGATATTTCTAATCAGTAAAAAGTTGAAATAGTAATTTATATATTAAAAGTAGATGTTGATCATAATGTGGATATAAAGCCTGTTGATAACCTCAAGTTTAGATCTAAAATAAATTTTTAAAATGATCTAATAAAGCAGATCTAATGAAATTAATTAAAAATAAGCTCATAAACGGATAAATATTAATAAATAGTGAGGTTTTTTCAGCTTGTTTACCTGTTTTTGGTATTTGTTTGAGCTGAAAATTAGGTATTGTGGATAAGTGATCTCGGTATTTTTAATTTTATGCGAATTTAGAGCTGCTATTTTTTTTAATTTTGCTGGTTGAGTTAGCAGATCAAAACTTTTTAATACTTAACTGTTGAGCTTTTTATTTAAATAATCACAGTGATCATCAAATCATATATTTAAAAAGTAAGCTTTTTAGAGCATTAACCAGTGTTTTTTAGCTCTTTAATTGAGCAAAAACATCATTCTTTGCGTGTATGAGGTGTGTTTTAGTGCATTTTTGTGGGCTAAAGTAAGTATTAGAAAGCCATTTATAACTACTTTTTGTATGAAGTATAACGCTTTAAAAGTGTGTTATTGTTTGAAAAATGTATCGGTTTTGTATTAATAATAGGGGTAATTTACGCTATTAATGCCTCTAAAGAGTATATTCCACATTGTTTAATCTACGTAATCAGACCTCTCTTAGCACGTAACTAAGGTAGCTTTGAATATGATTTATCGACTGTAACTCTCAGGTATTAGACGTATAAATAGCATATTTTAAAGCCTAATTTTTTATATGAAAAAGAGCACCTGAGTGCTCTTTATAATAAGAATATGCTTGTAATAAGGTGTTTATTTACCAATACAAAACGAGCTAAATATCTTTCCTAGTAAATCGTCAGAGGTAAATTCACCGGTTATTTCATTCAAATACTGCTGTGTTAAACGCAGTTCTTCAGCCAGTATTTCACCGGCAATGTGCATTTCTAATTGTGTTTTACCGGTATCTAAATGATGAGCAGCACTTTCCAGTGCATCCAAATGACGACGGCGCGCCATAAAGCCACCTTCAGTTGCACCTTGAAAGCCTATACAGGCTTTTAAATGCTCGCGAACAAGTTCAATACCGTCAGCATTTTTGGCACTTAAGCTGATGACCGGGTATTGTTGCTCTTGCTCCATACCGACAATATCGCCCGACAAATCGGCCTTGTTTCTGATGACTGTCACGCCCATACCTTCTGGTAATTTTGCCATAAACTCAGGCCAAATTTTGTGTGGGTCGGTATCTGTAGTATCGGTGCCATCAAGCATAAATAAAACGCGATCGGCTTGGTTTATTTCATCCCATGCACGCTCAATGCCTATTTGTTCTACGCGGTCTGGGCTTTCGCGCAGGCCTGCGGTATCTATAATATGCAGTGGCATACCATCTATATGTATATGCTCTCTTAGTACGTCGCGAGTGGTACCGGCTATTTCTGTTACTATTGCGGCTTCACGACCAGCTAGAGCGTTGAGTAGGCTTGATTTACCCGCATTTGGGCGACCAGCAATAACAACACGCATACCTTCGCGCATTATGCTGCCTTGCTTGGCTTGATTAGTTACAGTATTAAGCTGGGTAATAATGGCGTCTAAGTCGCCTGACACTTTACCGTCAGATAAAAAATCAATTTCTTCATCAGGAAAGTCTATTGCCGCTTCTACATACATACGTAAGTGAATTACTTTTTCTACGAGTGTTTCTATGTGCTTAGAAAATTCACCTTGCAGCGACTGTAGGGCGCTTTTAGCGGCTTGTTCGCTGGTGGCATTAATTAAGTCGGCGATGGCTTCTGCTTGTGTTAAATCAAGCTTGTCGTTCATAAATGCACGTTCAGAAAACTCACCTGGTTTTGCTAAACGAACGCCCTCGATTTTACTAATTTCTTTAAGTAACATATCCAGTACTACAGGGCCGCCGTGGCCTTGTAGCTCAAGCACATCTTCGCCTGTAAATGAGTTAGGACCTGCAAAGTAAATGGCAATACCTTGATCAAGTTGCTCGCCAGCTAGGCTTTTAAATGGCACGTAATCGGCGTAGCGAACTTTAGGAATTTTACCTACCACTTTTTTGGCAACGCTTTTAGCAAGGCTGCCTGAAACGCGAATTATACCAACGCCACCACGTCCGGGAGCGGTTGCTTGTGCTGCAATTGTATCTTGATTGATCATGCTATTAATTTGCCAACGATGAGTAACTTTATGGCGGTATTGTAACCTATGAAATAAACACTCGCGAATACTCTGGTGAAAAACAGGCAATAAAAAAGGCGACCTAAGTCGCCTTTATATAAGTAATATACCCAAGCCATCTCAAGATGCGAGTTTCAGTTGGAGTTAAAAGCTATTTAGGCAAGGCATTGATTGAGAATAATAGTGGTTCTATTGTTAAAATCAATAACGCAGTATAAATCGCTTTTAAACCAACCCTTTGGGCGTTTCACAGGTACTTAATTTCATCGTTGTTACTTTTTAAAAGGGACTGCCATTCTTGCAAAGTAACGCCTTGATCTTAAGCCCCTGTGAAACGCTTGTGAAACGCTGAATTTTGCATCTTGATGCGGCTTGGGTATAGGCGCTAGCCTCTTACTTTAATTCCTTTCTTTTCCATGCCACGGTAGATGATTAACATCTGGACAATAGAAATAAGGTTAGACACTAACCAGTAAAGAACTAAACCCGATGGGAACCATAAGAAAAATACAGAGAAGATAACCGGCATAAAGGTCATCATTTTTTGCTGCATTGGATCAGTAACCGTCATAGGTTGTAGCTTTTGCGTCACAAACATACTCGCACCAAATAATATTGGCAATACGTAGTACGGGTCTTTCGCAGAAAGGTCAGTTAACCAAAAAATGAATTCAGCATGGCGAAGTTCAGTAGACTCTAAGAATACGTAGAACAAGGCTAAGAAAATTGGCATTTGTAGCAAAATAGGGAAACAGCCACCCATTGGGTTAACTTTTTCTTTTTTGTACATTTCCATAGTTGCTTGACCGAACTTTTGACGGTCATCACCAAACTTTTCTTTAAGAGCTGCCATTTTAGGTTGTAGGGCACGCATTTTTGCCATTGAGGTGTATTGCGCTTTGGTAAGTGGGTACATTAACGATTTAACGATAATAGTGATGGCAATAATTGCAACACCCCAGTTACCTAAAATGCTGTGTAACCATTTTAGTAATACAAATAAAGGCTGCGAGATAAAAAATAACCAACCGTAATCTACAGTTAAATCTAGGTCTGGGTGAATCGCTTCAAGAATATCCGATTCTTTCGGGCCCATGTAATAAATAGCAGTTAGTGTTTGCTCACTACCTGCTTGAATATTAACAGCTTCATCTTTAGCACCAATAATAGCGGCATTACTTTTTGTAATTAAACTATAAAGTGTATTTGATTGATCCTGCATTGGCACCCAAGCACTTACAAAGTAATGCTGGATAAACGCAACATAACCACCTTGGGTGTTTTTGTTTAGGTTTTTATCAGCCATATCTGAAAAACTATACTTTTCGTATTTTTCTTCATCAGTACCGTATGCAGCGCCTAAATAGTTTTGATCAACCATGCTGCCTTTTTCTTGTACTGTGCGCTTAATTTGCGTGTATAGCTGTACTTGAAGCGGTGCGCTGGTGGTGTTGTTAATTTTGTATTCTAAGCCTACGTCATACTGACCTTTTTTGAATACATACGTTTTAGTAAAACTAACACCATTACGATCTGTAAACTGAAGTGGAACGCGAAGCTCATCACCCGTTAAGGTATATGACTTTTGTTCGGTATTGTAAGTAGGGCGACCGTTAGCTGATGCGTCAGGGCCATTTAAGCCAATTAAGCCACTTTGTGAAAAGTATTGTTTGCCATCAAACTCACCAAGCAACATAAAAGGAGTGTTACTTCCTTTGGTGTCTTCGTATTGAAGAAGGTCTGTTTCAACAATGTCACCGCCTTTGGTGTCAATTTTAACTTTAAAAACGTCAGTTGTGATTTCAATAACTGAACGTTTAGCTAAAGTTGCTGAAGTAGGTAATTCTGAATCTGATGATGAAGGAATATAATCATCCGACTCTGGTGAATTTGCTTTTAGTGTTTGTGTTGTGGCACTTGGATCGACTTTAGGCTTGTTGTAATCATTGTCCCATTCTTGGAACAATAAAAACGACACTAGCATTAGGCCAATTAATAAAAACGTGCGTTGCGATTCCATAACAGCTCTTATTTCTCGTGTTGGTGGTTAATATGGGTTAATTTTTCAGGGACGGGGTCGTCTCCGCCTGAATGTAAAGGATGGCATTTTAATATGCGTTTCAAAGCTAACCAACTACCTTTTACCGATCCATGCAATTTAATTGCTTGAATAGCATAACTAGAACAGGTTGGATTAAAACGACAATGCGGACCTAACAGCGGGCTAATCCACTTTTGATAACCGCGGATAAATAACACTAAACAAAAAGTTGGTAAAGCAACAAGTGGTTTAAGTAACCTCATGATGTTTATGCCCCTACTTAAGTTTAGTGAGATAGATATCATGTATTTAAAGACTCAATTAGAAATTTTAAATGCATGATTAAAAGGTGAGCTAAAGATACATTAATTAACCCTGCAATTCTATTGCAATTAGGTTTGTTTATTAGATTTAGCTGATTTGTTTGGGCGTTTCTTAAAAGGTGACGGTTTAGGTGCACCTGGTTTACAGCGTTCGTTAATTTTTCGCCATAATTTAGTAAGTTGTTTGGTTATTTCTTCATTAGACTGATCATCAATACCATTTTTAACCATAAGCACAATATCAATATTATCGATGCTGTGTTGATTTAAACGAAAACTTTCGCGAGCGAGACGTTTAATACGGTTTCGTTGGCATGCCTTTTTTACACGTTTTTTAGCAACAGTAAGTCCTAACCTAGGTTTATCTTGGTTATTTGGTTTAGCTAATAGAGTAAAGAAAGGAGTTGCAGCCCGAGCGGGTTCATTAAATATGCGAGAGTAATGCGAGGGAGTTAACAGACGTAACTCCCTGCCAAAGCTAAAGTCTTCCACTTATAAATTAAGCAGAAAGAACTTTGCGGCCTTTAGCGCGGCGACGTGCTAATACTTTACGGCCATTTACAGTTGCCATGCGAGCACGGAAGCCGTGTGCACGTTTGCGTTTTAAAACGCTAGGTTGAAAAGTTCTTTTCATAACAATCTCATCCGATCGGTTAAAGTTAAAACATCCTATACAGGTCGCGATCCTGGCATAGGTGCCATTGCGAGCGCGAGATATTATAGATGAAGTGACTCAAAGTCAATCATAATTACAGCCTATACTAAGTGTTAGTTACTCTATTCATGGTGATCGAGAATTATGATCCACTAGGATCATCATAAATAAGAAGTTTTCCACAGCCCCTGTATAAAAAGTGAATAAAAGCAGGGGAAAAGTAAAATGGATCGTAAAATTGGTTCGCGATCTTAGTGTTATTTTGTTATGATCTGTCATCAGGCTTTGAAATAAAAGCTTATTTAAATCAGTCTGTTAATGTTTTTATACAGCGATATCAACAATTTTATAAAAATCAATCTTTTACTTGTGGATAAAGTGTCTTCATAATACGCGGCCTTGGGCCACTTATTTGGCTATTTTGACGCAATAAATGCATGATTTTTAATCATTAATGATGTGCGGGAATAAAAATTATATCTCTGGGAGTTTAACTGTGTATCTGTCGGTTTGGCAAAGTTGTTTATATGTATTGCAAGATGAATTGCCTTCGCAGCAGTTCAGTATGTGGGTAAGACCACTTCAAGCAGAAAGTACCGAAGATACCTTGACGATTTATGCACCTAATCGCTTTGTGCTTGATTGGGTGAGAGAAAAGTACCTCAATAGAATTAACGAACTATTAGTAGAAATTTGTGGTGTTGAAGCACCAGAGCTGCGTTTTGATGTAGGAAGTAAACCTTTATTAAACGCTCAAGCTGCACCTGTTGCAGAAACACAATCTGCGCCAAGCGCACACGCTTCAACAAAACAGCAACCTCGTGAGCAAAAGCCGGTGGTTGAGCCTGCACCTAAGTCAGGTTACAAATCTAATATTAAAGAGAACTATACCTTTGATAGCTTTGTTGAAGGTAAATCAAACCAATTAGCAAAAGCTGCGGCCACACAGGTTGCCGATAATCCTGGTTCTGCTTTTAACCCTGTATTTATATACGGTGGTACTGGTTTAGGTAAAACTCACTTATTACATGCAGTAGGCAATGGCATTATGGCAAATAAGCCAGACGCTAAAATTGTTTATATGCATTCAGAACGCTTTGTTCAAGACATGGTAAAAGCACTACAAAATAACGCAATTGAAGAGTTCAAACGTTATTATCGCAGTGTTGATGCATTAATGATTGATGACATTCAATTTTTTGCTAACAAAGAGCGCTCCCAAGAAGAGTTCTTCCATACCTTTAATGCATTGCTTGAAGGTAACCAACAAATTATTTTAACCTCTGACCGTTATCCTAAAGAGATTGAAGGCGTTGAAGACCGCCTTAAATCACGTTTTGGTTGGGGTTTAACTATCGCGATTGAGCCACCAGAGCTTGAAACACGCGTTGCTATTTTGATGAAAAAAGCACAGCAAAGTAAAATTAATTTACCACACGAAGTTGCTTTTTTTATTGCTAAAAAGTTACGCTCAAATGTGCGTGAATTAGAAGGTGCACTTAACCGTGTAATCGCCAATGCTAACTTTACCGGTCGTCCAATTTCGATCGATTTTGTAAAAGAAGCACTGCGCGATTTACTTGCTTTGCAAGACAAACTGGTTACGATTGATAATATTCAGCGCACCGTAGCAGAGTACTATCGAATTCGTGTATCAGATCTGTTGTCTAAGCGCCGCAGTCGCTCTATAGCAAGGCCTCGCCAAGTTGCTATGGCATTATCTAAAGAATTAACTAATCACAGCTTACCTGAGATTGGTGACGCATTTGGTGGACGCGATCATACGACCGTATTGCACGCATGTCGTAAGATAAAATCACTACGTGACGAAAGCCACGAAATTAAAGAAGATTATCAAAACTTAATAAGAACATTGTCATCTTAGGGCTGACTTTATTATGCAAATAACAATATCAAGACAACAATTTTTAAAGCCATTGGTGCAAGTGTCAGGTGCAATAGAGCGCAAACACACACTACCAATTTTATCTAACGTTTTGTTAGTGGTAGAAAACGGACAACTTTCAATGACAGGTACAGACCTTGAAATTGAATTAGTTTCTGGCGTATTTGTAGGTGACGATATTGCCGATACAAAACTAACGTTACCCGCTAAAAAGTTACTCGATATTTGTAAAAGTCTACCAGACGGTTCAGACATTACTTTAAGCTTGCAAGAGCATCAATTACTTTTAACCAGTGGTAAAAGCCGTTTTTCATTAACGACATTATCTGCTGATGATTTTCCTAATCTAGAAGAGTGGGACGGAGAGGTTGAATTTCAACTAACTCGTCTAGAGCTTCGTAAGTTACTCGAAAGCACGCATTTCTCGATGGCGAATCAAGACGTACGTTATTATTTAAATGGTATGTCGTTTGAAGTAGACAATACTGATATAAAAACAGTCGCAACAGATGGCCACCGTTTAGCGATTGCGCAAAAACAGCTAACGCAATCGCTTAATACTCAGCGTCAGTTAATTATACCTCGTAAAGGTGTGCAAGAAATAATGCGCCTTATGGTCGCTGATGACGAGTTAGTAACAATTCAGTTTGGCGCTAATCATATCCGTATTATCGATTTAGAGTTTACATTTACAAGTAAGCTAGTTGATGGGCGTTTTCCAGATTACCGTCGTGTATTACCGCGTGGTGGCGACAAAGTTATTACAGCTAACCGTGAATGGCTACGTAATGCATTTCAACGTGTGTCTATTTTATCTAATGAAAAGTTTCGTGGTGTACGCTTAAACTTATCAAACGGTTTATTAAAAATTACGGCTAATAATCCAGAGCAAGAACAAGCGGAAGAGGTTGTTGAAGTAAGTTACCAAGGCGCGGATCTAGAAATAGGCTTTAACGTGTCTTACGTATTAGATGTACTAAACACATTAAAAACAGAAGACGTACTATTTACATTAGCCGACTCAAACAGCAGTGCATTAATTGAAGGTGCAGGCGATGAAGAAGCAATGTACGTTGTTATGCCTATGCGTTTATAAGACTATAAATACACAATGAGCTTAAGTCATTTGAGCCTCAAATATTTTCGTAATATTGAGGCGCTGACGCTAGAACCAGTTAACGGCGTTAATATAATATATGGTGAAAATGGCAGCGGAAAAACCAGCCTTTTAGAGGCTATTTATTACCTTTCTCACGGCAAATCTTTTCGTACTCCAAAACACAAAAGTATTATCGCGCATCAGCAAGATCAGTTTGTAATTCACGGGCGCAAAACAATACACGACTTATCTATTCCAATTGGTATTAGTAAAACCCAAACGGGTGAAACTAATTTAAAAATTCAAGGTAAGGCGAGCCGTAAAATATCAGAACTTGCTCAACTTATGCCGGTACAAATTATTACACCAGAGAGCTATTCTTTATTTTTTGGCGGGCCAAAAGAGCGCAGAAAGTTTTTAGATTTAGGTTTGTTCCACGTGGAACATGAGTTCTTTTTTTTGTGGCAATCGTTTAATAAAGTACTTAAACAGCGTAATGCATTGTTAAAAACTAAGCCAAAGAATTATTTTGACCAAATTAAGTTTTGGGACAAAGAATTTGTTAGACTGGCTGAAGAAATAAATAAATTAAGATTGGCGTATATAAGTAGGTTTAAGCAGCAGTTTTTTGATAAAATGTGTGCAGAATTAACGCTTGTACGCGATTTAGAAATGACCTTTAATGCAGGTTGGAAAGAGACTGAATCTCTTGCAGATGCGTTAGAGCAAAACTTTGAGCGAGATGCTCGCCAAGGGTTTACAAGTAAAGGGCCTCATAAGGCCGACTTTAGTTTTAGTGTCGCTGGCAACAGTGTGGAGAATACATTCTCACGCGGTCAATTGAAGTTATTACTATATGCGTTAAAAGTTACGCAAAATAGCTTAATTGAGTCAGAGACAGATAAGCAATCTATATTGCTAATAGATGATCTACCTTCAGAGTTAGGCGAAGATACAAAAGAGAAAGTGGGACAATTACTTGCTCACTGCAGTTCTCAAATTTTTATCTCTTCAATTTTATCTGAAAGTATTTCTGCTGTGGTGGAACCCATGCAACGAGAACTACAAATGTTCCACGTGAAACATGGCAACCTAATAACAAGATAAGTGGGATTAACCATGTCTGAGAATTATGACTCGTCGAGTATTAAAGTACTTAAAGGATTAGACGCAGTAAGAAAGCGTCCTGGAATGTATATTGGGGACACCGATGATGGCACAGGCTTACACCACATGGTGTTTGAGGTCGTTGATAACTCTATCGATGAAGCCCTAGCAGGTCATTGTGATGATATTTATGTAACTATTCACTTAGACGGTTCTGTCTCAGTACGGGATAACGGCCGTGGTATCCCAACTTCTATCCATGAAGAAGAAGGCGTATCAGCAGCCGAAGTTATTATGACGGTACTTCATGCTGGTGGTAAGTTTGATGATAACTCTTATAAAGTATCGGGTGGCTTACACGGTGTTGGTGTTTCTGTTGTAAATGCACTTTCAGAAAAACTAAAACTTACCGTTCGCCGTGAAGGTAAACTACACGAGCAGTTTTACACTATGGGTGTTCCAGATGCACCTTTAGCTGTTATTGGTGACTCAGAAACGACTGGTACAGAACTGCGTTTTTGGCCAAGTGGTGAAACATTCACAAACTTAGATTTTCATTACGAAATTTTAGCTAAGCGTTTACGCGAGCTTTCATTCCTCAATTCAGGTGTGAGCATCATTTTAAATGATGAACGTGAAGAAAATAAATCTGACCACTTTAAATACGAAGGCGGTATTCAAGCTTTCGTAGAATACTTAAACCGTAATAAAACACCTATACATAAAGGTGTATTCCATTTTACTCATGAACGTGAAGAAGATGGTATTAGCGTTGAAGTATCAATGCAGTGGAATGATGCATACCAAGAAAACATTTACTGTTTTACAAATAATATTCCACAACGTGATGGTGGTACTCATTTAGCCGGTTTTAGATCTGCGCTAACACGTACGCTTAACAACTACATGGAAAAAGAAGGCTTTAACAAAAAAGCTAAAACAACCAGTAATGCGACCGGTGATGATGCCCGCGAAGGTTTAACGGCTGTTGTTAGTGTTAAAGTTCCTGATCCTAAGTTCTCATCGCAAACAAAAGATAAGCTCGTTTCAAGCGAAGTTAAATCTGCGGTTGAGCAAGCAATGGCTGAAAAGTTCACTGAGTTTTTATTAGAAAACCCAGTAGATGCCAAAATTGTTGTTGGTAAAATCATTGATGCATCTCGTGCACGTGAAGCGGCGCGTAAAGCCCGTGAAATGACACGACGTAAAGGTGCAATGGACTTAGCAGGCTTGCCGGGTAAGCTAGCTGATTGCCAAGAAAAAGACCCAGCCCAATCTGAACTATATATAGTGGAAGGGGACTCTGCTGGCGGATCAGCCAAGCAGGGACGTAACCGTAAAAACCAAGCTATTCTTCCGCTTAAGGGTAAAATCTTAAACGTAGAAAAAGCACGTTTTGACAAGATGTTATCTTCGCAAGAAGTAGCAACGCTAATTACTGCATTAGGTTGTGGTATTGGACGTGACGAATATAACCCTGAAAAATTACGTTACCATCGTATCATTATCATGACCGATGCGGACGTGGATGGTTCTCACATTCGTACGTTACTACTAACATTCTTCTATCGTCAAATGCCTGAAATTGTAGAACGCGGCTATATTTATATTGCTCAGCCACCACTTTACAAAGTGAAAAAGGGTAAGCAAGAGCGTTATATTAAAGATGATCCAGCATTAGTTGAATACTTAACATCGCTTGCGCTTAATAATGCGGCTTTATATACAAGTGCAGATGCGTCGGCGCTTGAAGGTGAAGCACTAGAGACAATAGTTCATGATTACCAAAACACAGTTAAAGTAATCGAACGCTTAAAACGTAAATACCCAAGTACGGTAATGGAGCGTTTAATTTATCAAAGCGAACTGAAAAAAGAAGACCTTTCAGATGAAGCTAAAGTAATTGAGTGGACTAAAGAGCTAGTAGACGACCTAATAGCACGAGATGAAGATGCGACTATTTTTAATGCTGCAACAGAGCATGATACAGAGCGTAATTTATATTATCCGGTTGTGAATATTCGTCAGCATGGTGTTGATAAATCGCATGTGTTGAGCTATGACTTTATTACCTCACGCGATTACCAACGTATTGCTGTGACTGGTGTTAACATCGCAAATATCATTACAGAAGGCGCTTATATTCAACGTGGAGAGAAAACACTTCCTGTTGATAACTTTGTGGATGCTTTAGAATGGTTGATAGCAGAATCTAAACGTGGTCTATATATTCAGCGTTATAAAGGATTGGGCGAAATGAACCCAAGCCAGCTTTGGGAAACCACAATGGATCCTAGTGCTCGTCGTATGTTACAAGTGACGATCGAAGATGCCGTAGGCGCGGATCAATTATTTGCTACCTTAATGGGTGACCAAGTAGAGCCTCGTCGTGAGTTTATTGAAACTAACGCATTGCGCGTAGTTAACTTAGACGTATAAAAAGAATATTTACACCAAAAAAGGAGCCTGATGGCTCCTTTTTTATTTTCTTCAATTACACAAACTGCTTAAAACCTGAGTGTACACACGGTATACTAAAGGTAATTTTCACGCTACTTCTTAGATAGTAAAAAGCCAAATATGCAAAAATATGACGTAAAAACCTTTCAAGGTTTGATCCTGGCTTTACAGGATTATTGGGCGCAGCAAGGCTGTGTCATTATTCAACCACTTGATATGGAAGTGGGCGCAGGGACATTTCACCCGCAAACATTTTTAAAGTCTATTGGTCCAGAACCAATGTCGAGCGCGTACGTTCAACCGTGTCGTCGTCCTACAGATGGTCGCTACGGTGAAAACCCAAATCGCTTGCAACACTATTACCAATTTCAGGTGGTTTTAAAGCCATCACCAGATAACATCCAAGAGCTTTACTTAGGCTCGTTAGCGGCTATGGGTATCGATACGCTAACTCACGAAGTTCGCTTTGTAGAAGATAACTGGGAATCACCTACGTTAGGTGCGTGGGGCCTAGGTTGGGAAATTTGGTTAAACGGCATGGAAGTAACGCAGTTTACCTACTTTCAACAAGTTGGTGGTATTGAGTGTTCACCTGTAACGGGTGAGATCACTTACGGCCTAGAGCGTTTGGCAATGTACATTCAAGGCGTAGATAGTATTTACGACTTAGTATGGGCAGACGGTCCACTAGGGCGCGTAACCTACGGCGACGTGTTCCATCAAAATGAAGTAGAGCAGTCTACTTACAATTTTGAACACGCAAACGTAGAAGACTTATTTGCACAGTTTGATAAATGTGAAGCAGAGAGCCAAAAGTTAATTGAAGCAAACTTACCACTACCTGCTTACGAGCAAGTAATGAAAGCATCGCATGCATTTAACTTACTAGACGCACGCCACGCAATTTCGGTAACCGAACGCCAACGTTATATTTTACGCGTTCGTGCGTTATCAAAAGCGTGTGCACAAAGTTACTATGACAAACGCGAAGCGCTTGGTTTCCCGCTGTGTAAGGATAAGTAAGTATGTCAGCACAAAATTTATTAGTAGAAATTGGCACAGAAGAGTTGCCACCAAAAGCACTGCGTAAATTAGCAGAAGCCTTTGCTGCAAACTTAACTGCAGAGCTAGAAACACTAGAATTAGCACACCAAGGCGTAAGCTGGTATGCATCGCCTCGTCGTTTAGGTTTACAAGTAAAAGCGCTTGAAGCTAAGCAACAAGACAAAGAAGTTGAAAAGCGTGGTCCAGCCACTAAAGCTGCATTTGACGGTGACGGTAACCCAACAAAAGCAGCAATGGGTTGGGCACGTGGTTGTGGTATTGAAGTAAAAGACGCACAAACACTCGAAACTGACAAAGGCGCTTGGTTATTGCACATTGCTAAAGTAGCAGGGCAAGAAACTAAAACGCTAATGACAGATGCTATCACTAAAGCGTTAAGTAAATTACCAATCCCTAAACCAATGCGTTGGGGCGCGAATAAAACACAATTTATTCGTCCTGTGCATACGGTAACTATTTTGTTTGGTGATGAGTTACTTGAAGGTGAAATTCTTGGTAAGAAAATAACTAACCAGCTTCAGGGTCATCGCTTTCACCACCCAGAAAAAATTAGCATAAACCATGCGGACGACGTTTTTGACGTACTTAAATCTGCTTACGTTATTGCCGATTACGAACAACGTAAAGCACAAATTCGTGCACAAATAGAAGAGGCTGCAAGCGCAGTTAACGCTGTTGTTGCAATGGATGAAGATTTACTAGAAGAAGTAACATCACTTGTAGAGTGGCCAGTGACTTTAACGGCAACATTTGAAGAAGCATTTTTAGATGTACCAGCCGAAGCGTTAATTTACACCATGAAAGACGATCAAAAATACTTCCCGTTATTAGATCAAAACGGCAAACTTTTAAATAAGTTTTTGTTTGTATCTAACATCGAAAGTAAAGATCCAAGTGTGGTTATTTCTGGTAACGAAAAAGTAGTGCGCCCGCGTTTAGCCGATGCACAGTTCTTCTTTGAAACAGATAAAAAGAAAACCCTAGAAAGCCGATTAGAGTCGCTTGATAGCGTATTGTTCCAAAAGCAACTTGGTACGCTTAAAGATAAGTCTCAGCGTATTAGTGAGCTTGCAGGTTATATTGCTGAGCAATTAGGTGCTGATAAAGACCTAGCGCAGCGTGCAGGCTTATTAAGTAAAACTGACCTAATGACTGAAATGGTAATGGAATTTACCGACGTACAAGGTGTAATGGGAATGCATTACGCTCGCCACGATGGTGAAGCCGAAGATGTAGCCGTAGCGCAAAACGAGCAGTACATGCCACGCTTTGCAGGAGATAACTTACCAACAAACTTAATTAGCTGCGCAGTAGCGATTGCTGATAAGTTTGACACGCTGGTGGGTATTTTTGGTATAGGCCAAGCACCTAAAGGTGACAAAGACCCATTTGCTCTTCGTCGTGCTGCTATAGGTGCACTGCGTATAATGGTAGAAAAAGAACTACCACTTGATATTTTAGACCTAGTAGCTAAATCGCAAACATTGTTTGGCGACAAGTTAACTAACTTAAATGTATCAACTGACGTATTTGAATTTATGCTAGGGCGCTTCCGTGCTTGGTATCAAGACGAAGGTATAGAAGTAGACGTAATTCAAGCAGTGCTTGCACGTCGTCCGACTAAACCTGTTGATTTTGATCGCCGTGTTAAAGCCGTAAGCCACTTCCGTACATTAGACGCAGCAGAAGCGCTTGCAGCAGCTAATAAGCGTGTAGGTAATATTCTGGCTAAAAACGATATTACCAGCCAAGGTAGTGTTGATGAGAGCTTATTAAGCGACGACGCTGAAAAAGTATTAGCATCACAAGTAGCAAAATTTGCCACTGACCTTGCACCACTTTACGCAGATGGAAACTACCAAGAGGCATTAAGCCAATTGGCAGGTATTCGTGAAAGTGTTGATAACTTTTTTG
The DNA here is from genome assembly GCF_000690035.1 of Pseudoalteromonas sp. S3431. Taxonomy (NCBI): domain Bacteria; kingdom Pseudomonadati; phylum Pseudomonadota; class Gammaproteobacteria; order Alteromonadales; family Pseudoalteromonadaceae; genus Pseudoalteromonas; species Pseudoalteromonas sp. S3431. The sequence goes on along the minus strand of NZ_JJNY01000062.1, from coordinate 26,148 downwards.
ACAACGTAATGGTTATGGCCGACGATGAAGCTGTTAAGCAAAATCGTCTTGCGCTTTTAAGCCAGCTAAGCGGATTGTTTTTAGGTATTGCAGATATTTCTGTTTTACAAAAATAACACCGATTAGCAATTTTAAAAGCCAGCGTTTTGCTGGCTTTTTAGTTTTCACTGTATGCAAAGGAAACCCCATTGATGATTTCTATGAAACGAATATTAACCTTAGCAATTGCTGGTTTACTTACTGCCTGTACTAGCCAAATCTCTATTAACGATGTTTTACCACAGCAAGAGCTTGACCGCACAATTTACTTACGTGGCGACTTTACACTGTGGGATGCAGAACCCCAGTATCAGTTTGCACCAGTTGGCCCTGCGCTTTATCAAGCACAAGTGAAATTTTCGACGCCTGGTAAAGTGTACGAATTTAAAATAGCCGATGCCGACTTTAGTGAAGGCTACAACTGTGGTTACAGCGACTCACAACCAGCAGGGCAAAGCCTAACACTCGGCCAACCAGCTATCGCAGACTGTAATACTATTTATAACTACTTTAGTTTCACACCAGCAATAAAAGGCACATACATAGTAAGTATTGATTACAGTGACTACGACAAGCCACAAGTGACGATAACGAAGAAGTGATAGCTGTATTTTTAAAGCTGCCCGAGTGAATTAATGGATTTTTGACAAGGACGTTGTATGAAAACTAAAGAATGGAACGAAGAAATAAAAATTGATGATATTACTTATCCTGCTGATCAACTAAATAGAAAGCAAGATGCAGAACTGCTTACTAAGATCCTTGTTCGTCGCTCAAATTCGAATAGGGAGAAGCCCAATAAATCCTCTTATGTAATTAACGTAAATGCGGAATGGGGGGCAGGTAAAACTTATTTCGTAAAACGTTGGGCTGAAGATTTAAAGCATGAACACCCAGTTATTTATATAGATGCTTGGTCGAATGACTTTATGGATTCCCCCATAATTACTGTACTAGCTGAAATTCAAGAGCAGCTTCTAAAAACAGTTAATCAAAGTTACTTAAGTAAAGAAAAGAAAAAGCGTTTTGAAAATATAGGTATATCTGTATTACCAAAAATTTTAGCAGCATTGGTTAAGCGATATGGTGGCTTTGATATTGAAGACCTATTTGTAGACGAAAACTCTGACACAGATACTTCGTCATCAACACAAAACAATAAACCATTAGATTTGTCAGCTGCTATGGAAGCAATGACTACGCAAGCGTTTAAAGAGCATAGTGACTATAAGAAGGGAGTAAAAGAGCTAAAGGACACTATTAAAGAGTTAGTAAAATACTCGATTGAAAAGCCAAAAGGAGGCTTGCAAGCAATAACTCGAAGTTATCCTGCGTTTATATTTATAGATGAGTTAGATCGATGTCGACCAACTTATGCCGTAGAAATGCTTGAAGCGATAAAACATATTTTCGATATTGAAGGGCTAGTGATTGTAGTATCAACTCATACGGAAGAGTTACAGCATACGATAAAAGCTTTGTATGGAAATGACTTTAATGCTGATAATTATTTAAGGAGGTTCTTCGATACAAAATACCATCTAGATGTTGGGATTTCCGCGAGTTTACTAGAAGCAAACTGCGATTTTACTGTATTAGATAATCAATATCTTGAACAAAAAAGCATTTTACTGTTTCCGCTTTTATCTCAAGGGGATGATATAAAAAAACAACTATCTTCGTTTATCGCTGAAATTTCTAATTGGCAAAATTTAGCACCTAGATCAGCTATACAATTAGCAGATAGATTACTTACAAGTATAGAGTTAATTGGCGAAGAGAAAACAGTAGATATTCTGGTTCTACTAATCTTACTTTGCTTATATATGTTCAATAAACCTCAATATGACTATGTGTGTTTGATCTTCAAAGATAACCCGTTTGTTATTAACAATAAAGTTACTGACTTAAAGCTTTCAGCTAAAGAGTTAAATTTGTCTGGATACTTGAAGGAAATGATCAACTCTGCCAAGCTCTTAGGCAGGAGCAAACAGTCACCTATTTCAGATGGCTATGAGCGACAAACACTTATGAAGCATTTTTCAGAGTTTTCAAAGATGGATCTTTTTACTTATCTTCGTAGCTTTCAAAATGTATTAAAAAGAGGTGACAATATAAAAAAGACTAACTACTTAAATACGTTTGGTTATGATGGGAGAGGCGTTATCAGTGAATCTCAGCTATTAGAAGCTCACATGACATTCTCCGGAGTAAATAGTTTTACTGCAAATGATTACTTGAATCTAATTGGCTTAACAAGTAAATTTGCTGACAACTAATAACTTTAAAGCCCTTTCTTCACCACATACCTATACGGTGCTTCTTCTGCATCTTTAGCCACCAGCGTGTGATCCATAAACGTACAAAAGCTCGGAATGTCGCGAGTGGTTGATGGGTCATCAGCGGTTATTAATAACGTTTCACCGTCATTCATTTTACGAATAGCAGCACGTACCATCATTACTGGCTCTGGGCAGCGAAGGCCTATGGCATCTAATTGGTGATCGGGATTATCAAAGCTCATAATAAATTGGCCTGTTTAATTAAAGTGATTGTTGTGTACGCCAGTGCTTAGGTATAGCAATTAATAAGTTTGGCAGTTTAACGCAATTTTAAGTGTAATTTAACTATTTTACTTAATGCTTTTAGCAGCTTCAAAAGACTTTATCTAATAATACGCCCGATCACATAATTACGTAGTTACATACTTGCTTCATAAAGGGTTGTCTTCACTTAATTGAAGCTAATAAAAAAGGCGAACTGAATAAAATCAGTTCGCCTTTTTAATCACCAAGATGGTTTTACATGTTCAAACTAATTAGTCTTGAACACGTTCAAATACAGTTGCAATGCCTTGGCCTAAACCAATACACATGGTTGCTAAACCGTATCGTACATTTTTGTCTTCCATTAAGTGAATAAGCGATGTGCTAATACGCGAACCCGAACAACCCAGAGGGTGACCAAGTGCGATTGCGCCGCCATTTAAATTCACTTTTTCGTCAACAACATCCATTAACCCTAAATCTTTCATTACAGGTAATGATTGTGCTGCAAAGGCTTCGTTAAGTTCTACTACGCCTAGGTCATCAATTGTAATACCGGCTTGTGCAAGTGCTTTTTTACTTGCTGGTACTGGGCCGTAACCCATAATTGATGGGTCGCAACCAGCGACTGCCATTGCTTTAATGCGCGCACGAATTGGTAAACCAAGTTCTTTTGCTTTTTCTTCGCTCATTACTAACATTGCAGATGCGCCGTCAGAAAGTGCTGAAGAAGTACCGGCTGTTACCGTACCCGATGCAGGATTAAATACAGGGCGAAGCTTTGATAGGCCTTCTACAGTTGTTTCTGGGCGAATGACTTCGTCGTCTTCAACTAAGATAAGCGAACCATCTGCTGCGTGACCTTCCATTGCTAAAATTTCGCGACGGAAACGGCCTTCAACAGTTGCAGCTTGTGCACGTTGATGTGAACGGTAAGCAAATTCATCTTGTTGCTCACGGCTAATGCCATGAAGCGTTGCAAGGTATTCTGCTGTTAAGCCCATAGAGCCAGACGCTTGTGCAATTGATGTTGCTAAGCCTGGGTGAAAGTCGTTGCCGTGAGTCATAGGTACGTGACCCATGTGCTCAACACCACCAATTAGGTAAGTGTCGCCAGCGCCTGTCATTATTGCGCGTGCTGCGTCATGCAATGCTTGCATAGAAGAGCCACATAAACGGTTAACCGTAACAGCAGGAACGCTGTGCGGAATACCGGCAAGCAATGATGCGTTACGTGCTACGTTAAAGCCTTGCTCTAATGTTTGCTGTACACAACCCCAATAAATATCGTCAATCGATGCTGGATCAACTGCTGGGTTGCGATCTAGTAAGCCTTTCATTAAATGTGCGCTTAGGTCTTCTGCACGTTTATGTTTGAATACACCACTTTTAGAGCGACCCATTGGTGTGCGGATACAATCTACAATTACTGGATTATTCATGATATTAACCTTCCACCTTATAGAAAACACGACCTTCTTCGGCCCACTTGCGAGTTTGCTCAGATACTTGGTAAATCGCACCTAGGTGAGCGTATTTGTCTGCTGCTGCAACAAAGTTAGCTAAACCAGTTTGATCTAAGTAACGGAACGCGCCGCCTCTAAATGGAGGGAAACCAACACCGTAAACTAATGCCATATCTGCTTCTTGCGGCGAGGCAACAATGCCTTCTTGCAAGCACAGTAGCACTTCGTTGATCATTGGAATCATACAACGGTCGATGATTTCTTGTTTATCAAATTCTTTTGGTGCGTCTGTAATTGGGCTTAATAGCTCAATTGCTGTCTCGTCATGAGACTTTTTAAGACGACCGCGGCGATCTGTTTCGTATTTGTAAAAACCGGCTTTGTTCTTTTGACCAAAACGTTTTTCGTTGGCAAAAATAGTCACAGGGTCTTTATCAGCACGCGCCATACGCTCAGGGAAACCGTCAGCCATTACGCCAGTACAATGGAACGCTGTATCAATACCTACAACATCAAGTAGGTAAGCCGGACCCATAGGCCAGCCAAATACGTTTTCCATTACTTTATCTACTTTTGCAAAGTTAGCGCCTTCAACCACTAATTTGCTAAAACCTGCAAAGTAAGGGAATAAAACACGGTTTACAAAAAAGCCTGGGCAATCGTTAACAACAATTGGTGATTTACCTAATTTAAGCGCGTAATCAACTACTGCATTAATTGTTTTATCTGAGGTTTTTGCACCACGGATAATTTCTACTAATGGCATTTTTGGCACTGGATTGAAAAAGTGCATACCACAGAAGTTTTCTGGCTTATCTAGCGCTTGTGCTAGTAAATCAATACAAATAGTTGATGTGTTTGAAGTAAGTACCGTGCCTTCTGGCATGGTCTTTTCAAGATCAGCGAGTACTGCTTGCTTAACTTTCGGGTTTTCTACAACGGCTTCAACAATAATGTTGGCATTTTGTAGATCTGACGCGTTAAGTGTTGGCTTAATTTTGCTAAGTGTTGCCAACATTTTTTCCATTGGCATGTGTCCACGCTTAACTTTTGCACCTAATAACTTAGACGCTTCACCCATACCTAAATCAAGCGCATCTTGTTGGATGTCTTTCATTATGATAGGTGTACCTTTATAAGCAGACTGGTATGCAATACCGCCACCCATAATACCAGCACCTAATACAGCGGCTTGCTTAATTTCTACATCGCTGTGCTTAGCAAATTTACGTGCTTTACCTTTAATGTATTGGTCAGCTAGGAATATACCTGTTTGTGCAGCTGCTTCTGGTGTACGTGCTAATTTAGCAAAATTGGCATTTTCGATTGCCATTGCTTCATCGCGAGTACAGTTTGCCGCTGCTTTAATAGTACGTACAGCCATAACCGGTGCAGGATAGTGGCCTTTGGTTTTACCCATTACCATACCTTCTGCCATAGCGAAGCTCATGCCTTGCTCAACACGGTTTAATTTAAGTGGCTGTAGTTTTACGTTGCGTTTTGCTTGCCAATCTAACTTGCCAGCAATTGCCAGTTCAAGTGTTGATACACTTGACTCTAAAAGTTCGTCAGCACTAACTACTGCGTCAAACGCACCTACTTTAAGTGCATCTGCTGCGCGGTTTTCTGCGCCTGAGGTAATCCACATCATCGCGTTATCGGCGCCAATGATGCGTGGTAAGCGCACTGTGCCACCAAACCCTGGCATTATGCCAAGTTTAACTTCTGGTAGGCCCATTTTAGCTGTTTCGCTTGCTACACGATAATCGGTAGCAAGTGCCCACTCACAACCACCGCCAAGTGCCATACCGTTTATAGCGCTTAGGGTTGGGAATGGTAAATCTTCAATTGCATCAAATACGTCGGTTGCGTTTTTGATCCACACTACTAATTCTTCTTCAGGTTTAGTAAATGTAGGTAAAAATTCGAAGATATCGGCACCAATAATAAAGTGCTCTTTATCACTGGTAAAAATCATGCCTTTGATATCAGTATTGGCGGCTAATTCTTTTAATGCTGCTGCGCAATCTGAAAGAGTTTTTTGAGATAGTGTGTTTACAGAACCTGCAACACAAAACTTAAACTCGGCGATGTTTTCCTTTAGGAAGCTAACTTCAAAGGAATCGCTTTTATATAACATTATTATTCTCCCTAGTTGACGAACTAAGACTGGTACGATGAGTTTGCATTTCAATCAGTGTGCTTGCTTTAAATTAAAAATGCAACGAAAAATTTAACTCGGTTACAATCGACTGGTTAAAATATAGCTGGTTTGGTGCTAAGGTGGTTGAAAAGTTTTTATTCACTACTTTAATTTTTTATTAAAGGACATTATGAAAAAATATTTATTAAGCATTGCGGCAGCTGCATTCATTTTCCCTCTTCATTCTGCCGAGGCAAGTATTGATAACGATGCATTTTTAGATGCTGAAAAAAAAGTCCGTCATGGAAGTTATCAAGATTTTAAACAAGCGGTTAGTAACCTTAACCATCCGTTAAAGCCGTATGTTGAAAAAACGTATTGGCAACGACATCCTAATATTAAATACCAGTCAGAAATAGAAAACTATTTAACTATTTATCAGCATACGCCCCTTGAATGGCCGGTGCGTAAAGCATGGTTAGCGTATTTAAAAAAGAAAAATAAAAAAGCGGCATATATTAATAATTACCGTGAAACATCAAATACAGAGCTTACGTGCACTTATTTGGATTTTCAGCTTGATTTAGGTGCACCTGAAAAAGCAATACTAAATCAAGTAACCGATCTATGGACTGTCGGAAAGTCGCAACCGCAAGAGTGCGACGAGCTTTTTTCAGTGTGGCGTAAAAAAGGTTACATGGATAAAGAAACTGTTTGGCAGCGAATTACGCTTGCAGCCGAAGGTGGCAAGCAAAGTTTATTACCTTACTTAAAAACATTATTACCTAAAAATGAGCGCTACTTGGCTGATTTATATCTAAAGGTGCGTCGAGACCCTAGTGCTTCTGCTGGTTTATATCGATACAAAAAAAAATCAGCTAAAGAAGGGCAAATAGCAATTTATGGTGTTAAGCGTTTGGTTTGGCGCGATAAGGCACTCGCTTTAAAAGCATGGGAAAAGATAGAAAAAATATTTAAGTACAGCGACGAAGAAAAAGCGGATGTCTATTACACCTTTGCGTTGTCACTTGCTTCAAGTGGGCATAAGCAAGCGAGTTTTTGGCTAAATAAAGTGCCAAAAGAGCGACTAGACAGCAAGCTTATTCAATGGCAATTGGGCAATATGCTCAAAACCCAAGATTGGGAGGGGATTGCTGCATTTTTTACAGGGAAAGAAAATTTAAGCCTCGGCCAGCAATATTGGTTAGCTTATAGCTATGCACAACGTGGCGAGCAGCAAAAAGCAGACGATATTTGGAAAAAAGTAGCGACTAATCGTGATTATTATGGCTTTTTAGCTGCCGCACGCTTAGGGTTGCCAGTTGATTTAAATAATGAGCCTTTAATCGTTGATAAGGAACTGGTAGATAACGTTAGTAATGCCCCCGGCTTTAAACGAGCAAAAGCGCTTTATGATCTTGAGCGCTTCACGTCGGCTCGCCGTGAGTGGAATTACTTAACTGATACCTCTAGTGATGAAGAAAAGCTAGCTGCATCACAACTATCTACAGATTTGGGCTGGCACGACAGTACTATTTTTACTTTAGCAAAAATTAAAGCGTGGGATAACGTAGAGCAACGTTTTCCGTTTGCGTTTCAAGATGTATTTGAACGCTACAGTAAACGCAGCAAAATAGATGTGGCCTGGAGTATTGCTATTGCAAGGCGTGAAAGTTCTTTTGCCCCTGATGCACGCTCTCACGCTAATGCACGTGGTTTAATGCAATTATTGCCAAGTACGGCCAAATATGTAAATAAAGGCAGTGTGTCGAGTAATCGATTATATCAGCCTAAAACAAATATTAGGTTAGGTACCAGTTATCTACAGTATTTAAAAAAGAAGAACCATGGCAACGAAATACTAGCAACGGCTTCATATAATGCAGGGTATCACCGTGTTAAACGCTGGCTACCTGATGAAGCTATTCCGGCTGAATTATGGGTGGAGCTTATTCCGTATCGTGAAACCCGTGATTATGTAAAAAATGTGTTTGCGTATCGTCAGGTTTACCATACTAGAATGGGCCGAGAAGGAAATGTTCTCGCGCCATTGCTTCAAATGAAAATGGGCGGTTAGTAAATATAAGTTTAAAGTGGGGGGTATTTACATGCTAGATACCCCCTTTTTTGAGCGCTTTGCGGATAATACCAATTTTATTAAAACATGATCATTCTAGCGTATTAAATAACTCAATAACTACGTTAAAAATTATTTATATAGAACAACTATGTATCATAATTTTAGCCTTGTTATTAAGCTATTTTCTTATCGCTATAATAGATCATTAATTTAATGCAATTGGTATAAGTGGTAGACTCAGAGCAAGTTAAATTTAACAGATGGATTAACAATGGATAAATTAGCCGTTTTATACGCCGAACATATTGCAACACTGCAACAGCGTACTCGTACAATTTGTAATAGCGAAGGGTTAGAAGGATTAGTAATTCATTCAGGCCAAGCTAAGCGCCAGTTTTTAGATGATATGTATTATCCATTTAAAGTTAATCCACAGTTTAAAGCATGGTTACCGGTTATTGATAATCCTCATTGCTGGATTGTGGTAAATGGCTGCGACAAGCCAAAACTCATATTTTATCGTCCAGTAGATTTTTGGCATAAAGTGCCTGATGAGCCACGCGACTTTTGGGCTGAATACTTTGATATAGAGCTATTGCTACAACCTGATCAAGTAGAAAAGTTATTACCATACGATAAAGCTAAATATGCTTACATGGGTGAATACATTGAAGTAGCGCAAGCCCTTGGTTTTAGTATTATGAACCCTGAGCCTGTACTTAACTATTTTCATTACCACCGCGCTTATAAAACGCAGTACGAACTTGAATGTTTACGCAACGCTAACCGCATTGCAGTAGATGGGCATAAAGCTGCACGCGATACATTTTTTAATGGTGGTAGCGAGTTCGATATTCAGCAAGCGTATTTAATGGCGACACGTCAAAGCGAAAATGAAATGCCGTACGGCAACATTGTTGCGCTTAACGAAAACTGCGCTATTTTGCATTACACGCACTTTGATCCAAAAGCGCCACACACTCATAACTCATTTTTAATTGATGCCGGTGCAAACTTTAATGGTTATGCCGCTGATATTACTCGTACGTATGATTTCAAAAAGCAAGGTGAGTTTGCTGAGCTTGTACAAGCGATGACAGTTCAACAAATCGAGTTAGGTAAAGGTTTAAAGCCGGGTATGCTTTATGGTGATTTACACGTTGAATGCCATAACCGTATCGCACAAATACTCAGTGACTTTAAAATTGTTAACCTACCCGCGACAGAAATTGTTGAGCGTAAAATTACCTCTACTTTCTTCCCGCATGGACTAGGACATCACCTAGGTTTACAAGTGCATGATATGGGCGGTTTTATGAGTGACGAAAAGGGCACACATCAGCCATCGCCTGAAGGGCATCCGTTCTTGCGTTGTACTCGCCTGATCGAAAAAAACCAAGTGTTTACTATTGAGCCTGGTTTATACTTTATTGATTCACTGCTTGGTGATTTAGCGCAAACCGATAATAAGCAGTTTATTAACTGGGAAAAGGTAGAGTCATTTAAACCATTTGGCGGCATTCGTATTGAAGATAACATTATTGTTCACGAAGATAGCTTAGAAAATATGACACGAGATTTAGCGCTCGATTAATTCTAGTTAACACCAATTAGTTTATACACGTTAAAATACGTACATTATTTAAAGGGGCCTTTTGGCCCCCTTTTTACAAGTTTAAAATATGTCTGAATATAAATACCCCGCTGCTGACGTTTTTCATCAAGAAGAAATTAAAAAAAGTACGTTTATAGTCCACATTGCACACACCCCCGATTTAAATTCAGCTAAAGCATTTATTAAAAGCATTGAAGAAAAGTATAGCGATGCGCGTCATAACTGTTGGGCACATGTGGCAGGCAACCCCGGTGGCAGCCATGTTTATGGTTTTTCGGACGATGGTGAACCAAATGGCACTGCAGGAAAGCCTATGTTAAATGTGCTGGTGGGTTCAGGCCTTGGCGAAATCACAGCTGTCGTCACACGTTACTTTGGCGGCATAAAATTAGGCACTGGCGGACTAGTACGTGCTTATGGTGGCTCACTAAACAATGCGTTAGTGAAGTTGCAAACAGTGCTTAAAGTTCCCAGTGTTGAAATTACAGGGAGTAGCGAGTACAGCATGCAAGGCTCGATTGAGCAGTTATTAAAAACAAAGTATCAAGTGCTTAATATTGATAAGCAATTTACTGCTAATATTGAATGGGTGATTACAATAGATAGCCGCGAAGCGCAGCAAGCAATCAAAGATATTTTTGATTTAAGTCACGGCGCAGTTGAGTTAACGATTAAAGAGTAATAACCTACACAAATTGCATGTAATGCATATTCACTCTATTTAATTTGGTTGATACTACTCAACCTGAATTTACTAATAATAAAAGCGATAAGCTAAATGCAATTTCGTACCATCATAAAAATTCTTGGCCAACTCGTTGCGCTGTTTAGTATTACCATGGTGCCCCCAGCACTGGTGTCTTTAATATATAAAGACGGTGGTGGTGTTCCTTTTGTTTTAGCATTTATCTTTAGTGTTGTTATTGGCATGATGGCTTATTACCCAAACCGTCATGAAAACGGTGACTTAAAAGCACGTGAAGGCTTTTTAATTGTTGTTTTGTTTTGGTTGGTACTTGGGGCATTTGCATCGTTACCGCTTATATTTTTACAAGAACCGAATTTATCGCTCGCTGATGCGGTATTTGAAGCATTTTCTGGCTTAACAACCACAGGCGCTACAGTGCTTACCGGTATTGAGTATTTACCCAAATCGGTGTTGTTTTATCGCCAGCAACTCCAGTGGTTTGGCGGTATGGGTATAATCGTACTCGCCGTCGCTATACTGCCTATGTTAGGCGTGGGTGGTATGCAGTTGTACCGCGCTGAAATTCCAGGCCCGGTAAAAGATTCAAAAATGACTCCACGGATTGCTGATACAGCTAAGCATCTTTGGTACATTTATGTGTCGCTTACGCTGACATGTATGCTCGCTTATTGGGCGGCAGGAATGAGCTGGTTTGATGCTATCTGCCATGCATTTTCTACAGTGGCGATAGGCGGCTTTTCTACTTATGACGCATCGATAGGTCACTTTGATAGCCCTGTCATTAACTTTATTTGTGTATTCTTTTTAATTATTGCTGCAATTAATTTTTCGCTACATTATGCCGCTGTATCGAGCCGAAACGTAAGAGTTTATTTACGTGACCCTGAATTTAAAGTTTTCCTATGCATTCAGCTTGCACTTGTAGTTATTTGTTTTACGGTGCTTTCGTCAAATGAAATATATGCTAATGGCGACGAAACCCTCGATCAGGCTTTATTCCAAGCAGTATCAATGAGTACAACGGCAGGCTTTGCTACTGATAACTTTTCAACATGGCCTTTGTTTTTACCTATTTTACTTATATTTTCGAGCTTTATTGGTGGCTGTGCAGGCTCTACCGGTGGTGGTATGAAGGTCGTTCGCGTATTTTTACTTTATTTGCAGGGCGTGCGTGAGCTTAATCGTTTGGTGCATCCTCGTGCTATATATTCAATTAAGTTGGGTCGAAAGGCGTTGCCAGATAAAGTGGTAGAAGCTGTGTGGGGCTTTTTCTCTGCTTATGCGCTGGTGTTTATTATTATTATGCTAGCGCTTATGGGCACGGGTATGGATAACATAACGGCGTTCTCTGCCACTGCTGCTTGTTTAAATAATTTAGGTCCAGGTTTGGGTGATGTAGCATCGCATTATGGCGCGATAACTGATGGCGCTAAATGGTTACTTACTATTGCGATGGTGTTTGGCCGGTTAGAAATATTTACTTTACTTGTGTTATTTACGCCAACGTTTTGGCGTGGATAAAGCCAACTGTTTTATTTAAAAAATACATTACAAGGGAGAGAATATGCCAATAAGTAATCTTAATAATATAACTATTGGCAGCTTGGTCGACCTAGAAATTTTAACGCCTACCAGTAGTAAACGCATTAAGACTGAGATGGTGGGATTACTTGATGATAAATTTATCATTTTAAATTATCCAAGCTCAAAACGCTTACCTGCGGCAAGTGATTATTTACGTGACGGTATAACCGTTGTCGTGAGGGCTTTAATAGAAGGCAGCGGTGGGAAAGTAATTGCGTTTCGTCAGAAAATTATGTCTATTTCTTCTCATCCGGCTCGGCTTATTTTTATAAACTTTCCTGAACAGGTTCAGTTATTTAGTTTGCGTTCGCAAACGCGTATCCCTACTTTATTACCTGCAAAGCTAAAACTAAGTGACGACAGAGTACTCGAAGGTGTTATTAAAGATATCTCATTAACGGGAGTTATGTTTGATGTTAGAAGTAATAAAGAGCTTGAAAGTATAAAAGATATGCAATGTACTATTATGCTAGATAGCAGTGCGCAAAATTTTGAAGGCGAAGTGTGTAGCGTTAAAGAGCATGATGCGGGGATCAGATTTGGTATTAAACTAATAGCCAGTGAAGATGAAATGAATACCTTTATGAAAGAGCACTTTATTGATCCCTCCATGCTCGAATTCGAAGTCGGTTAAAAGAGATTTCGCTATTTTGCAACAAAATAGCGATTGCCTGCTTTATAGATGAAAATTATTTGGTTATTATTTTTAATAATTAAATAAATAATATAAAACAGTAGCTTAAAATAATAAAAGATTACCATAATCTAATTTCATGTAATAAACCCAACCAAAATAAAGCTAAATTTTTGCTTTAAACCTCATTTAAAATATCTAAATTCATAATTTGTGTTTTTTTAATCTAAATTAACCTCTTGTTTTTATTGTCTATTTTGTTTTTTCATATCGCTGTGTTGCTAAAAAGCAACAGGAAAGCACTTGAAATTTATCCACATCACGATTTCATACTATTAACCACTTGAAAAATAACAGTTTTTAAAAGTTGGCACCTAAGTTGTAATAGTCATGGTGTACTGAACTTAAGCGTGATTTAAAGTAAGACACCTTAATCGCACACACATAAATTTGAAGGATACATATTATGAAACGCATTAATAAAGCACTAGCACTTATTGCATTAGCATCTTCTTCAGCCGCTTTTGCTGCAACAGACTTTGATACACTTGATGTAGACGGCAGTGGCACAATTAGCCAAGCAGAAGCATCAGTAGATGCAAAGTTAATGAGCATGTTCTCAGAACTTGATACTGACCAAAATGGTGAGTTATCAAAAGAAGAATTTTCAGAAGCTTAATTAACAAGTATTTATCCTGAGTTGCCAAAGACAACCTAAGTAGGCAAGGAGCTTACGAAAGAGGGTAACAAGGAAGTGAAAAATTACGTTTAAGCTAAACGAAGCAATTTTTTTGATAGAACATTGAAGGATTAAACTATGAAACATTTAAATAAAGCACTGGCACTTATAGCTATAGCGTCTTCTTCAGTTGTATTTGCAGCATCAGACTTTAATAGCCTTGATATAGATGGTAGCGGCACAATTAGCCCAAGTGAAGCGGCAGTCGACACCGATTTAATGGCTGAATTTATCGAGCTAGATACCGACGGTAGCGGTGAGCTTTCTAAAGAAGAGTTCGCTAATTACTAGTTAACCAGAGTTCAGGTTAATTAATCTTTTTTCAGATTAAACATTTTTCACAGTCAGGGATCTTTGAAAAGGACTTCCTCTTTATTATTTAGGAAATTATTATGAAAACATTAAACACAACACTGGCCGTCATCATTTTAGCATCGTCGTCAGCTGCGTATGCCGCCGTTGATTTTGCCTCTTTTGATATCGATAGTGACGGGGTTATCACCAAGCAAGAAGCGCAAGTTAACGCGCAGTTAGTGAAATTATTTGATGACTTAGACACTGACGGGAATGGTGAGCTTTCTAAAGAAGAGTTTGCAAAAGTACAGTAACTCTAAAATGATAATTAACACGCGATTATCAGCGATTAAAGCCGCCTTCGCCAGCGGCTTTTTCTACGTCATAAGACTACAAAAATATAGCACTTACCTGAAATAGTTTTTCTACCACATTAATGTGTTTTTTATCGATTAAAAACATAATAACGTGATCGCCTGACATAATAATGGTGTCGTCATGAGCAATGAGTACGTCGTCATTTCGTACAATTGCCCCAATCGTTGTACCTGCAGGAAGTTTTATATCTGCAATAGCACGGCCAACCACCTTTGATGTATTCTCATCACCATGGGCTACCGCTTCAATCGCCTCTGCTGCACCTTTGCGTAATGAGTAGACGTTAACAATGTCGCCACGACGTACATGTGTTAGTAATGCCGAAATGGTGGCTTGTTGAGGAGATATGGCAATGTCTATTTCTCCCCCTTGTACTAAATCAACGTAAGCACCACGCTGAATAAGTACCATTGTTTTTTGTGCGCCCATACGTTTTGCAAGCATGGCTGACATAATATTTGCTTCATCGTCATTGGTTACGGCAATAAATACATCAACTTGATCAATATGCTCTTCTGAGAGTAATTCTTGATCTGATGCGTCACCACAAAATACAACTGTGTTATCTAGCATTTCTGAGAGTTGCTCAGCACGCTCTTTGCTACGCTCAATTAATTTAACTGTGTGGTTTTTTTCAAGTGAGCGGGCAAGGCCCGCGCCAATATTACCGCCACCCGCAATCATAATTTTTTTGTAAGAACGTTCAAGTTTTTGTAGTTCGTTCATTACTGCGCGTATATGTTTTGTAGCGGCAATAAAAAATACTTCGTCATCGGCTTCAATGACCGTTGTACCTAGTGGTTTGATTGCTTTACCTTGGCGGTAAATAGCGGCAACACGGGTTTCTACATTAGGGATGTGTTCTTTAAGTGCAGACAATGCATAACCGACGAGTAAACCGCCATAATAGGCTTTCACTGCAACTAACGAGAGCATGCCATCGGCAAACTGCAATACCTGTAATGCGCCAGGGTAGTCGATTAAGCGACGAATGTACTTGGTCACGAGTGCTTCTGGGGCAATGTAATGATCGATTGGCAAGTCGTCGTTCTGAAAAAGTTTCTCGCGGTATTTTAAATATTGCTCTGAGCGAATACGGGCAATTTTAGTGGGCGTTTTAAAAATACTGTACGCCACTTGGCATGCAACCATGTTTACTTCATCTGAACTGGTTACTGCAATAACCATATCGGCGTCTTCAGCTCCAGCTTGACGTAATACATCAGGATGCGCACTGTGTCCTACTACACCTTGTAAGTCGTACTTATCTTGAAGTTCACGTAATCGGTTACCATCTATATCAACGACTGTAATTTCATTCTGTTCGCCTACTAAATTCTCAGCGAGTGTTGCGCCTACTTGGCCAGCACCGAGTATGATTATTTTCATTATTTACCCGTGTTATAAGTAGCAATTAAGAGCCATTTTTAAATTATAAAAATGGCTAATTTACAGTTCATTAATTTTAGATTTTTTTAACTAGCTTAGCGTAATAAAATCCATCGCTTTCGCCTGGTAGTAGCTGTAACCCTGGCATTGTAACGGTGTCTTTGTCATGCAGAGGAATGTGCTCTGCATCGTCATTATTAGCTAAAAACTTAGCTACTTGTTGCTGATTTTCTTGTGGAAGAACCGAACATGTAGCGTATACCAATGTACCACCTGGTTTTAAAAGTGGCCAAATACTATTGAGTATATCACCTTGTAACTTAGCTAAATCTTCGATGTCTGATGCGCGACGTAACCATTTTATGTCAGGGTGGCGGCGAATTACACCAGTGGCCGAACAAGGCACATCAAGCAAAATACGATCAAATAATTTTTCGTCCCACCAAGTATGTGGTTGCGAGGCATCACCACATTGCAAGTCTGCACCTAAGCCAATACGGGTAAGGTTTTGCTTAACACGTTCAAGTCGAGTTGAGTCGCTATCGAGTGCAAGTACGTCTGCGTCAGCAAGTTCTAATATGTGACAGGTTTTTCCGCCAGGTGCTGCACAGGCATCTAAAATAGTGTCATCTGCTTTAGGCTCTAAAAAGCGTGCTGCAAGTTGTGCTGCGGCATCTTGTACTGAACATGCACCTGTATCAAACTCTGGTAAGGAAAATACATCGCGTGGTTTAGCGAGCTTAATTCCGTCTATAAAGTCAGGATTTAAGGTATGTTCAATATCGTTCGCCGTTAGCATATCGCTGTATTCTTGCGTGCTATATTGTGCTTGATTTACACGTAACCACATAGGTGCTTGTTGTTGGTTTTCTGCAAGTATGTCTTCCCAACTATCTGGGTAGGCCTCTTTTACTTGTTTGATAAACCAATTAGGGTGGTTGTATAAACACACAGGGATAAGCTTCGCTTTTTCTTCAAGCTCAATTTGCTGGCGTTGAAAACTACGTAATATAGCGTTAATAAGCCCTTTTAAACCTAAAGCACGTAATTGAGCAAGTGCATTTACAGTTTCAGATATTGCTGCGTGCGGCGGTACACGCATGTGTTGTAGTTGATAAATACCTACATATAATAAAAATTGAAATAT
The DNA here is from genome assembly GCF_000690035.1 of Pseudoalteromonas sp. S3431. Classification (NCBI taxonomy): domain Bacteria; kingdom Pseudomonadati; phylum Pseudomonadota; class Gammaproteobacteria; order Alteromonadales; family Pseudoalteromonadaceae; genus Pseudoalteromonas; species Pseudoalteromonas sp. S3431. The sequence goes on along the minus strand of NZ_JJNY01000062.1, from coordinate 9,385 downwards.
TCTGCGTTTACCTTTTAGTGGATCTTCCACTAAATGTTGGCAGTAGTTTTCAAGGCTAGGTAAGTAGCGTAAAACGCCATAACAAATTTGTTGTAGTAGCGCTTTGTCTTTTGGTGGTAAGCCTTGGCTAGCAAATGGCAGTTCTTGATTAAGCGAAGCGCCTTTATCAACTACGTTATATAAAGTTTCAGCGGCAAGCGCTCGTACGTTTTGAACATTACTCATTGTTTTCGCCTAATACTGTGCCAGGGGTAACCCAGTCACTACGACCATTTAAAAAGTCGTTAATTGCCATTGGTTTTTTACCTTGCGGTTGTAATTGCGTAATACATAAAGCATGTTCACCACACGCCACTACTACGCCATTTTTGTCGCTTGATAAAATTTGCCCAGGATTACCTGATTGCGAGGTAACCTGCGCTTGATAAATCTTTACTGTTTGTCCACTCATTTGAGTAAAGCACACAGGCCATGGGTTAAAAGAGCGAATGTTTCGCTCAATTTGCAGCGCACTCATGGACCAGTCTATATTAGCTTCCTCTTTAGAAAGCTTTTTAGCGTAGTTAGCAAGTTCATCGTTTTGAGGTTCAGGCGTGAGCTCACCATTAGCTAATTTATTAATGGTTTCAATTAACGCATCTGGACCTAGTTCAGCAAGCTTGGTATATAAACTAGCGCTAGTTTCTGTCGTGCTAATAGGGCAGCGGCTTATATGTAGCATATCGCCGGTATCTAGCCCTTCATCCATTTGCATTATTGTTACGCCGGTTTGTTCATCACCTGCCCAAATTGCGCGTTGAATAGGTGCAGCACCGCGCCAGCGCGGTAATATAGAACCATGCACATTTAAACAACCTAAACGTGGAGCTTCTAAAATAGCTTTAGGTAAAATTAAGCCATACGCTACAACAATCATAATGTCGGCATTTAAGCTTGTTAGCTCTGCTAGTGCTTCATCACTTTTTAATGACTGTGGCTGAAAAACCGGTAAGTCGTGCTCAAGCGCTAGCGCTTTTACTTCACTGGCTTTTAATTTTTTACCACGACCTGCAGGGCGATCTGGTTGGCTATATACACCCACTATTTGGTGTTCGCTTTGTATCAGCGCTTGTAAATGACGTGCGGCAAAGTCCGGCGTACCGGCAAATATAATGCGTAATGGTTGAGTCACTGAGTTTTCCTAAGGTGCTTATTACTGTTCTGCAAACTTGGCTTCTTTTTCAAGCTTTTTACGAATACGTTGGCGCTTTAATGGAGATAAGTAATCAATGAATAGCTTACCTTGAAGGTGATCTAGTTCATGTTGAATACAAATGGCCAGCAGTTCGTCTGCATCTAGTACAAACTCTTCACCGTTTTCGTTAAGTGCAGAGACTGTTACTGTTTCTGCGCGGTCAACTTTTGCATACGAGTTAGGTACTGATAAACAGCCTTCTTCGCTAATAGTTGAGCCATCTTTTTTGATGATTTGTGGATTAATCAATACCAGTGGCTCATCACGCTCTTCTGATACGTCAATAACAACAATTCGTTGATGGATATCTACTTGTGTAGCAGCAAGCCCTATACCATTTTCATCATACATAGTTTCCAGCATATCTTTAACAATTTGGCGTACTGTATCGTCAACTTGAGCAACTTCTTTTGCTATTGTACGTAAACGTTCATCTGGAAATCTTAAAACTTCTAACCTAGCCATAGTTACCTTTTTCACTTGTGCTTAATTTAGGGTATTGTATGCTCTTATTTTAGCCATTCACGTTCACCTTTAACAGGTTTTGGGCAATAATAATGAAAAAACAATACAAGGAAGCTCAATGAGATCCCCGTTAGTTGCAATCATGCTTGCATTAAGTGCTGCTTTTCCGGCAGTTGCAGATGTGTTGGAAATAAAAAAAGACGCGCCAAAACAGTATGTTGTAAAAAAAGGAGACACGCTCTGGGATATCTCTGGTATTTATTTAAATAAACCTTGGCTATGGCCAGAATTATGGCAAATGAATCCTCAAATAAACAACCCAAATCTTATTTACCCAGGGGATGCGCTAACATTAGTTTACGATGCAGACGGAAAACCTCGTTTAGTGATAAATAAAGCATACAGAAAGCTTTCTCCGCAGGGGCGTATTACCCCTAAAGGTAAAAATGCAGTTACAACATTGCCACTTGAACTAATTAAACCTTACTTGACGTATGAGCAAGCAATTAATAGCGACGAAATAGATAATAAGCCATATGTTTTGGGCGCAAATCAAAATACTAAAACACAGACACTGGGTCATATTTTATATATAAATGGTGATTTAAAATTAAATCAGGCTTACGCCATTTACCATAAAGGCGAACCTTATGTTGATCCTAAAACAAATACTGCACTAGCTAATAAAGCAAGCTTTGTTGGGGTGGTACGTGTATTTAGGCGAGGGGATATCACCAACGGTGTGCCAGCTTCAGTAAGGGTTGAGTCGGTTAAGCGTGAAATTAAACAAGGCGATTTTTTATTACCTCTAATGCAGGGACAAATGTTGCCAGCATACTTTAATATGCACCGACCTAAACAGCCTGTTGAAGGTGCGGTCATTGCTTCTGCTAATCACAGTCGGGAATTCAGCACGATGGACATTGTGGTGCTAAACTTAGGTTCAGAACAACAAGTAGAACCAGGTCACATATTAGATATTGAACGTCAATCACCAGGTGTAATTGATGGACGGCGAGGGCCTCGTTATCCTGAAGACTCCAGTAGCTTTGAAAAACTGGTATCAGACACCAGTGAGTTTTTAGGCTTAGAAGCAGACGAAAACAGTACCGTTTGGGCTATGCCTAAAGAAAAAGTTGGTGAGCTAATTGTCTTTAAAGTGTATGACAAAGTAAGTTATGCATTAATAACTAAAAACCAGCACCCAATTCGCATTGGAGATATTGCAGTTATTCATTAAGAAGTAGCGAGTCGGTGCTCTAGGAGAGTGCATGGATCAGTCATCTGGCAAGCTAGCCCACTGGCTTGCCTTTTATATGTGTAAAGGGTTGGGTATAAAAACCCTTTTAGCACTATCTACAAACTATTCCCTTGGGTCGTTATTCGACTTATCTCATGACAAGCTTTTACAGCTTGGGTTAACCGCTAATCAAGCGAGTAATTTACTCAACACCAATTGGCAACAAGTCAGTCATTATGAGCAATTAATAGCGCTAAACAACATTACTGTTGTCTGTATTTTTGATGCGCTTTACCCAGAAGATCTCCGGCAGATTGCCAGTGCGCCTTTATTACTATTTTGCAGGGGAGATGTCTCGTTATTATCAACGCCACAAATTGCAATTGTTGGCAGCCGTAATGCTACCCCTACTGGGCTTGAAATAGCCTCAGAATTTGCATACGAGTTAACTTTGGCGGGTATTACAGTTACTTCAGGTATGGCGCGGGGAATAGATGGTGCAGCACATAAAGGCTCTCTTGCTGGTACGGGGAAAACCATAGCGGTGCTTGGTACTGGGGTTGATATTTACTATCCCAAACGCCATAAACTATTAACAGACCAAGTTTTAGAAAGCGGTTTGCTGGTGAGTGAGTTTTTACCAGGCACAGCTGCTCATGCGCATAACTTTCCGCGTCGTAATCGTATTATTTCTGGGTTATCGTTAGGAGTGCTTATTGTTGAGGCTGAAATTAAAAGTGGTTCGTTAATTACAGTACGCTATGCGCTTGAACAAAATAAAGAGGTATTTGCAGTACCGGGGTCTATTAAAAACCCGTTAGCGCAGGCAAGTCACTTTTTAATAAAGCAAGGTGCTAAGCTGGTAGAAAACGTGGCTGACATTCTTGATGAGGTGAGTTTCACTTACGACAATAATGTATGTAATAAAGAGCAGCCGATTCAAGCCAATTCTCAATGTGAGGTTTTAAATAGTATTGGCTTTGAAGTAACCAGTGTAGATGACATTGTGCGTCGTGCGCAGTGGCCAATAGATAAAGTACTTAGTAGGTTGCTCGATTTAGAGCTAGACGATCAGATTGAGCGAGTGTTAGATGGTTACATCAAGTTAAGCGCAGGAAGGTAATATGTTTGATATTCTTTTGTATCTTTTTGAAAATTACATTCATAGCGAAGCGGATATATTTGCCGAGCAAAATGAGTTAACCGATGAGCTACTGCGTGCGGGCTTTCATAAGCCCGAGATATTTAAAGCACTCGATTGGTTAGAGCAATTAGCCGATTTACAACACAGCGACGAGTCTCCTTATCTTATTACTAACCCTAAAGATGCTGTGCGTATATTTACCGATAGTGAATGCCAAAGGCTCAGTGCTGAATGTCGTGGCTTTTTAATGTTTATTGAGCAAATAGGCGTAATCAATAATGTAACTCGTGAAATGGTAATGGACTGTTTAGCCTCTCTCGATAAAGCAACTATAAGCTTAGAGGATTTAAAATGGATTGTACTTATGATCTTATTTAATGTTCCTGGCTCTGAAGAGGCATATGAGCAAATGGAAGATTTGATTTTTGATGAACCCAGCGAACTTCTTCATTAGAGATAATTATCTTGATTGTACTCAAATTACTTAAACGGATAAGCACGGCATTGCTTGTATCTTTAAGTGGTTTGGGTATATTAGGCGAAAATTCACCAACCTATTAGGATCACCATGAGTAAAATCGACCATTCGCTTTTCTCGGCGAACAAGCACGCCCTCGAAAAAGAATACGAGATATGCCCACAGTGTGGTTCAGAGTTAGTGATCCGCAATAGTAAATCAGGCCCTTTTTTAGGATGCGCAAGTTATCCCAAATGCGACTTTATTAGGCCATTGGCACATCACGACAGCAACGAAATAAAAATATTAGAAGATTCAGCATGTCCTGAGTGTAGCAAACCGTTGGTGGTTAAAAATGGCCGCTATGGTATGTTTATTGGGTGTACGGGTTATCCAGAGTGTCATTACATTGCTAACGAAAATGAAGAAAAGCAAAGCGAAGATACTTTGCCTAGTTGCCCTAAATGCAAAAAAGGTCATTTAGTCGCGCGCAGTAATAAGTTTGGTAAAGTATTTTATTCTTGTGATTGCTACCCAAGTTGTAAATACACGCTTAATAATAAACCGGTTGAACATCCGTGTCCTGAATGTGATTGGCCTATCGTCATAGAAAGAAATATGGCAAACGGCATATTATTGCAATGCCCACAAAAAAGCTGCATGCATAAGCTCACCTCAACTGAATAACGTTTAATTATATCTGGAGACTACTTTGTCAGACCTTTCAAATACGCCCACTGCAATAACATGCTTAACGCAAGGCGAAGTTATTTTATACCCAACAGAAGCTGTATATGGTTTAGGTTGTGATCCAGATAATCAACAAGCCGTTGAAGCACTATTAGCTATTAAGCAGCGCCCGGTTGAAAAAGGGCTAATTTTAATCGCTGATAACTACGGACAATTATTAAAATACGTAGATGATGCAAAAATACCAATGGATAAACGCGCTGATATTTTTTCGAGTTGGCCTGCTGCAATTACATGGGTTATGCCTGCATCTAAAAATACGCCTAAATGGCTCACAGGGCAGTTTGATACCATTGCAGTAAGAGTAACAAACCATCCAACAGTAAAACGCTTGTGCCAAGAGTTTGGTAAGCCACTAGTATCAACCAGTGCAAACTTAACCGGTCAAGAAACGGTAATTAGTATTGATCAAGCCAAAGCGCAATTTACAGAACAAGTTGGCTTTTACGTTGACGAGGCGTTAGGTGGCAATACTCAACCAAGCACAATAAAAGACGCCATGACGGGCAAAATATTTAGAGGTTAATATGCAAAGCGAATTATTAGATCAAGTAAAAGCATACTTTATGGCTTTGCAAGACACTATTTGCAAAGGTTTGGAGGCTGCAGATGGCAGTGCTAAATTTATAGAAGATAACTGGCAGCGAGCAGAAGGCGGTGGTGGTCGCACACGTGTAACCACAAATGGTACTGTAATAGAGCAAGGTGGAGTTAATTACTCTCATGTATTTGGCGCCTCAATGCCTGGTTCAGCAACAGCACACAGACCAGAGCTTGCAGGGCGTAGCTTTCATGCGTGTGGTGTGTCGTTAGTTATTCACCCTAAAAACCCTCATGTACCAACAAGTCATGCCAATGTGCGCTTTTTTATAGCCGAAAAAGAAGGCGAAGAGCCAATATGGTGGTTTGGTGGCGGGTTTGATCTCACTCCTTTTTATCCAGTATTAGAAGACGTACAGCATTGGCATCAAGTTGCTCACGACATTTGTGCGCCATTTGGTAGTGAAGTTTATCCAAAATATAAAACATGGTGCGACGAGTATTTTTATTTAAAGCACAGAGACGAGACGCGCGGAGTAGGCGGTTTGTTTTTTGACGATTTAAACGAACTTGGTTTTGAAAAGAGTTTTGCGTTTATGCAATCGGTTGGTAATGGCTTTTTAGATGCCTATTTACCTATTATTGAACGTCGTAAAAATGACGAATACACAGAGCAACAACGTGATTTTCAGCTTTATCGTCGCGGACGTTATGTAGAGTTTAATTTAGTATGGGATAGAGGTACGTTGTTTGGGCTACAAAGTGGCGGGCGTACAGAATCTATATTAATGTCTATGCCACCACTTGCACGCTGGGAATATAATTATAAACCAGAACCAAGTAGCCCAGAAGCTAACCTATATCAGTATTACTTACGCCCGCAAGAGTGGTTAACTAGCCAGTCTAATGAATTAATCGCCAGAGAATGGCAATTATAACAATTACACAGTAATCAAAAAGGCGCTAATTAGCGCCTTTTTGCATTATGCTAAATATAAATTTAATGCTGATTGATCATGTGCGTTGCTAGTTGAGAGAATGATTGTTTTAATCCTTCACGTAACAACGGATTGTCTATTTCTATATCCAACGTTTTATTCATGCAGTACATCCACTGATCGCGCAATGCTTTGTCTACAGTAAAAGGCATATGGCGTTTACGTAGCATTGGCTGACCATGTTTTTCTGTAAATAGGTTTGGCCCGCCTAACCAACCAGATAAAAATTCAAAAAATACTTGGCGAATTCGATCTAATGGCAGAGGATGCATATCATATAACGGTTTAGCGTATTCATCTGACTCCATTATGTCGTAGAATCGATTAGAAATAGCACGCGCACCTTTCTCTCCACCTATTATTTCATACGGTGTTTTTTCAGGAGTAGGAGCCTGTTGCTCAGGAGCTGGCTTAGATTTAGAAAAAAGTCGTTTAATCATATTACTTATCATCGTTAATAGGCAGTATATAACTGCAAAGAGGTTGCTTTAAAATGGACAAATATGCGGTTTTTGGAAATCCAATTAAACATTCAAAATCCCCCACGATACATAAACAATTTGCTGTATCACTGGGTGAGCAAATCGACTATCGCGCAATATTAGCACCTATCGATAACTTTGAAAAAACAGTATTGTCTTTTTTTGAGCAAGGTGGTGTGGGTGCTAACGTTACAATGCCATTTAAAGAGCAAGCCTATGCAATGGCCGATGAGCTTACGCCATTAGCTAAAATTGCAGGGGCTGTTAATACATTAAAAAAACGAGATGATGGCACATTACTCGGAGATAACACCGATGGTGTGGGCTTTGTAAATGATTTACTTGCTAATAAAGTAGCCATAACTGATAAACGTATTTTAATTATTGGCGCGGGCGGTGCAGCTCGAGGCGTTATTTTACCTTTGCTAGAGCATAACCCTCAGGAAATAATAATCGTTAATCGCACAGCACAAAAAGCCAAAGAACTCGCAAAACTGTTTATTCAATATGGAGCTGTATCTGGTTTTGGTTTTGATGATTTACCAGTAAGCGATTACTCACTAATTATAAACTCTACCTCTAGCAGTATGAATAACGAACTTCCAGCTCTTGATGAAAAACACATAACTAACTGTGAAGTCGCTTATGACATGTTTTATTCACTGCAAAATACCATTTTTATGAATTGGATTGCACAGCATAATATTAACGCTAAGCTTTTAGATGGCAGCGGTATGTTAGTTGGTCAAGCTGCTCAAGCATATTATGTATGGCGTAATAAAATGCCAGAAATACTTCCCGTAGTGGATGCGCTCAAACAAGGAACGCTTAAATGAATCAGGCAATACAGTTTATAGATAGGCTCGAATTTAGAGAGCCCGATCATCAGCTAGTCTTTTTTGCACAAGTTAGTGGCATGCTGGTGGAATGCATAATAGAAGTAAATACACTTAAATTAACAGACGAAAGTCACGCAACAGAATATTTTGAACAGTATCGTTTTGATTATGAAGAACGTGCCGAGGAGCTTATCGAAGAAGAAAGCTATAACTCGGCAGGCCAAATTGAAGTAAGTTTATTAACTTAAGTTAGCTATTTCAGCTAAGTATTCATCTTTAAGTGACACATAGTTATCGGCAGATATTTTTAAAAAGGCAAGTTCTTGCTCTGTAAGAGGGCGGGCTTGCTTAGCCGGACTTCCTACATATAAGTAACCAGACTCTAAACGTTTGTTTGGTGGTACTAAAGAGCCGCCACCTATAATTACATCGTCTTCAACAACCACGTTATCCATAATAATAGCGCCCATACCTACTAGTATACGGTTTCCTAATACACATCCGTGCAGCATTACCTTATGACCAACAGTTACATCGTCACCTATAATAAGTGGATAACCATCAGGGTTGCTTTTAGTTGCACGAGATAAATGCAATACACTGCCATCTTGTATATTGGAGCGCTTACCAATACGTATATAGTTAACATCACCACGTGCAGCTACTAAAGGCCAAACACTACTATTATCACCTAAAGTAATATCACCAACCAAAACTGAAGACTCATCAATATAAACAGACGAATTAAACGAAGGTGTTATACCTTTATAAGAACGGATTGCCATATTTAGTACCTTTTAGATAATAGTTATTAGCTTTGAGTGTATCAGCAAGGTGATTTTTGTACCATACAGTGCACTGTTTGGTTACAAAACTATCAGTTTCAGGGTGTTTAGTTCAGATACTGACCGAACAGCATCTTTTTTTACTTTTTCTTTAAAAAAGTGCTTGCGTAAAAATCTGTTCTCCCTATAATGCGACCCCACTGAGACGGGAAACGCCGAAGCATAGCAAGGCATAAACTACTCAGAGAGTTAAATAAAACTTTGGTTTTAAATCTTCTAAAAAGAAAGTTTAAAACTAAGTGTTGACTCGAAAAATAAAGGGTGTATTATTCGCATCCCTTGAGACGCTAAAGCGAATCAAAACGTTCTTTAACAATATAAAGCAATCATCTGTGTGGGCACTCGTACAGATTGAGTTCTAACAGCCAACCTACTTCGTTCTTTATTGAGC